>NZ_JAUOSO010000036.1:0-9144 GCF_030548905.1 Shewanella sp. 2_MG-2023 | reverse complement strand
GCTCACTGGCTCACTGGCTCACTGGCTCACTGGCTCACTGGCTCACTGGCTCACTGGCTCACTGGCTCACTGGCTCAAATGAAATGGTAGAAATATAATTTGGAAATGCTGGCCGTTCAGTAGATAAAAAAAATGCCAATCGATTGATTGGCATTCTAGTATGAACGTTAAAACTTATTGGTATTTGTAACCTTCAGTTTGTTTTTGCTCAGAGTAGTCTAGCTTCTCATGAGTTTGACCCATGGCTTCAGCAACTTCTGGAGGCATGTAGTTTTCATCATGCTTCGCCAGTACTTCAGTTGCTTCGATAGTGTCAGGCTTGATTAATACGCCTTGAGCGACAATACCTTGTCCTTCACGGAATAAATCAGGCAGTAAGTCATCAAAAGTAACAGTAATTGCACCACCAAAAGCATCATGAATTTCAAATTCTACGTGCAAGCTTTCTGGATCTCTAACCATTGTTCCAACAGTTACCATTCCACCTACTCGAATACGCTGACCAATTTCAGGCTTTTCACCAGTGTCTTTTTTACCGTTTACAATTTCGTAAGGGGTAAAAAATAAGTTTAAGTTAGAGTTTAATGCATACAAAAGTAATGATGCGATACCTGCTACACCTGCAATTAATGCGACGGCAAGTGTGAGTCTTTTTTTACGTCTAGAGTTCACTATCTACTACTCCTAGTTTCTTTAAGGCGGTCTTCTCGTTCCATCTTTTTAGATATCTCGAGTAAGACGGATCTTTTCTGGCGAAGGCTTAAGAATAATAAGATCCCTAAGCTTCCGAAGGTAACACCGTATGACAACCATACATAAAATGCATAACCGCCCATATTTAAAAATTCTGACAATGATTCGAACTGGATCATTTAGATGCCTCCGCTTTTGCTAATTCTCTAACCCAAGGGCGCATGCCATTTCTTGCTAAAATTTCTGCTTTATAGCGCACCAAAGTGATTGCACCAATCATTAAGCCAAAACCGAATATATTGATAAGCAGCGGTGCTAACATTTCCATTGGCATAGCTGATTTTTCGGTGATTTTGATGGTGGCTGGTTGGTGTAAACTACTCCACCAATCAACTGAGTATTTAATGATTGGGATATTAATGACACCAACGATGGCTAATATGCCTGCTGCACGAGCTGCAAGCACTTTATCTTCAAATGATGCATAAAGAGAAATAACACCAAGGTATAAGAATAATAGCACTAGTTCTGATGTTAAGCGTGCATCCCAAACCCACCATGTGCCCCACATAGGTTTACCCCATGCAGCACCAGTTAATAGCGCAATAAAGGTAATGACGGCGCCAATAGGTGCAATTGATGCAGCTACCCAGTCAGCCGTTTTAATTTGCCAAACGATACCGACAAATGAGGCTGATGCCATCGCCATATATGCGGCCATAGACATTGAAGCAGATGGCACGTGAATATAAATAATTCTGAAGCTCTCGCCTTGTTGGTAGTCCATTGGGGCAAATAACATTCCCCAGATGGTTCCAACACTTATCAATAAGATGGCAGAAAACGCAAACCAAGGTAAAAGCGTTGATGCTAGTTTGTATGCACGCTCGGGATCAGCGTATGAATGAAGCCATTTCCACATATCAGTTTGTACTCACTCGTAATGAAGCACCAATTGCAAATGGTGCCATAATTAATGATCCGACCAACATGGCGCCAATAATGGCAAGTTGTCCGGTATAAGGTAAATTTAAACCAGCAGCATCAATAGCGCTGGTAGCAAAAATTAGTACGGGTATATACAGTGGTAAAATTAATAAGCTAAGTAATACTCCACCCTTGCGTAACCCAACAGTTAACGCCACACCAATTGCACCAAGTAACGATAAGACGGGCGTGCCCACAGTTAGCGTTAATATGAGTGCAGTATAGCTATTACTTTCTAAATGTAACAAGACTGCTAATAAAGGTGCTACTAATATCAATGGTACACCAGTTAAAATCCAGTGAGCCAATACTTTCGATAATACCAATATTGGTAAAGGCTGTGGGCTTAGTAGCATCTGCTCTAAGCTACCATCATTAAAATCTGCTTTAAATAATCGCTCTAGTGACAACATGGATGCCAATAATGCAGCAACCCATATGATACCTGGTGCAACGCGCGACAGAACCTGTGGTTCAGGTCCAATTCCTAAAGGAAATAGTGTCACGACTAAGACAAAGAATAAAAGTGGATTAAAAATATCCCCACGATGCCTAATCGCAATTTTTAAATCACGCTGCAACAATGTCAGAAATGCTTGGGTGTAACTGATGCCTCTTTTCATTGTTGTACCTTATACGAAGCGATAGTCTAGTTTGATCTTACGAAGCACTTCATCAGTGATGAGACTCATATCTTGGTGTGTAGTCATAATAACGCAACCACCACTTTGAGTGTGCTTAATAAACAATTGTTCCAACTCTTCTACACCTTTTTTATCAATTGCTGTAAATGGTTCATCAAGGATCCAGATTCGACAATTGGTGTGCCAGAGACGGGCTAGGGCTGTTCTTCTGTGTTGGCCTGCTGATAAATGTCCAGCGAGAGCCTCTTCGAAGCCACCTAAGTTAACTTTGGCGAGCAAATCATAACTATCAAAATCATTATATCCACTTAACCTTAAATTGAAGTTAAGGTTTTCATTTGCTGTTAACTCGCTTTTAACACCAGCGAGGTGTCCAAGATAAAGTAAATCTTCATTAAACTCGTCACGACATTGATTGATATCGGTATCAATATACTGAATCTCGCCAGCATAAGGTCGAGATAAGCCAGCAATGATGCGCAACAGGCTGGTTTTACCAGCACCATTAGGGCCTTCAATTTGGACAATATCACCTGCATTAATTTCGAAGCTTAATTGATCAAACAGAATACGGTCTTCACGGATGCACGTCAGTTCATTTGCCCTGACTAAAACTTGCTGCTGATTGTTGTCTGTCACTGAGCCCTCTTTTTACGGGTTGAGGATGAATACAAAATCAATATTATCATAAACACAATTAAGGGTTTAGCATTCAACCCATCTATGTGCTAGGTATTTGAAGTGGTTCCAATAAAATACATCTAATGTGAACTTTTTCATGATTCTCTAATATATTACTCAATACAGTTTTATTGTCTTAATTTGAGTATGAAGGTGAGATTCTTATCACAAAAAGGTGAGTTTTATTGAAGTTTGTAGTAATCTGATGACGATTTAATAAGTCTACCTGCTTTGAAAGGTGGCATTGAGCTTTGAATTTATTTGCATTAGGAACGATGAACATGAAAAAATTATTAGCAATGACTGCAGTTGCTGCATTGACTTTGTCTACAAACGTTTTCGCTCAAGATGGCGAAGCAGTTTACAACAAAGCGTGTCAAGTATGTCACAGCATGGGAGTTGCTGGTGCACCAAAAGCGCACGATGCTGCTGCATGGGAGCCTCGTTTAGCGGCGGGTATGGACACACTAATTTCTACAATTAAAACTGGTAAAGGCGCTATGCCTCCAGGTGGTATGTGTACTGATTGTACTGATGAAGATTACCAAAAAGCGATTGAGTTCATGTCTAAGTAATTTTAGATACTCATAAAAAAACCGGCTACTAGCCGGTTTTTTAATGTCTATAAAAACTGTTTATTGAACAACAGTATCAAGCATTAGTTTAGCTTCTTCACCGACTGCAACAGATGCAACAACACCTTTCAAGTCTCCAGTTTGCGCTTTCACACTACCGTGCTTAGATAACACTGCGATAATTTCAACATTTTGGGCACTGCTAAGTTTAACGTCACCACCCATTGAAGTTGAGTCATCTAATGTCACTGTAACAGGAAGGCTGTTAGCACTGATTTTAGTTGCAGCTAAAGGTACTTTAGGTCCTTGCGTTGAACGTGCAAAGATAAATACCATATCAGTAGAGCTAACTTGATCAGCTAATTCTGGTGAAATCGCAATTTCAACATCAACGGTTTTAGCTGTTGTTGCAGCTTGCGTCATTGGGTTGTGGTTGCTGTCATTTGGCATTTCGCCTGTTTCAGCTTGAATACGCATGTTAGCCGATTCGATTGCATTCATTACTGCTGTGCGATCAATGTCACTGCGGCCACTATCTAAAATAGTTTGCCATGCGTTGATTGCTGCTTGGTAATCAGCGGTAAAGAATGAGTCCATACCAACAAGTAGTAATGTTGATGGGTCTTGTGCGTCTAATGCCAGTGACTGATCAACCAATGCCTGAATTTGAGGATTCATTTCTTGGCCATTCTTGTAATACATTGCCGTTGCTTTAGGCCCAAGTAATTCTGCTGCAGTACCGACTAATTCCATCACTTTATCAAATGAAGCAATTGCTTGATCAAATTGATTAGCTGAAATATAAGCATGACCTAAGCTAAACCAAGCTTGGCTGTTTTCAGGATCTGCTTGTACTTGCTGCTCCATCATCTGTACGCGTTGAGCCATAATTTGCTCGCTGCTCATGCCTTGATGTGGGCTAGCCTCTGCTTGTGGAGGGTTAGCAAGCTCTTCGTAAGCACCTAATGATTGATAGAGGTACGCTGAAATAGCTAGAATACAAACGGTCATAAATGATGGCCATAAGATCCCTTTAGCTTGAATTTTCGTATCAAGAGAGTCATCGCCATCTTGCTTCATATCTTGCAATAAGCCGATTTCAAGCTCTTTCTTTAGTGCGTCAAACTCAGTTTGATCTAATAAGCCATCTTCTAGTTCTTTTTCTAGAATAGCTGCACGTTCGTTAAATAGTTCAAGGTTTGTTTGCTTACGTACGCCTGATTCTTCAGCAGCTAACATTTTTTGCTGACGAAAATGTGGGACCCAAATCAGCATTAAACTGATTACGACGACAAGAGCAATAAATATCCAAAATGTGGTCATTGTTTCAATATTCACTTTTAGGTTGCTGAAAAAACAGAGCGGATTAGCCGCCTGACTTGAAGTTAGATTATACGTAAAGATGATTCATTGAACAGTAATATACGATATAACCGAACCAGAATCGTCATAGTTGGGCACTGGTTCACAGATTAATCACCTATAAAAAAAACAAACGAAACTTAAATGAACTTTTTATGTCCTATGTTCAACAGTTGATAACTGGGTGTTTTTACTCTCTATTTTTTTGAGAATGAGACAAGTCACCCAGTTTTGCACGAAAGTGGCAGACATAAACAACAGCAACTACTAAAATATAAGCAAATTCGTATTAGCTAATGTTAATATCACTGTTTTAAAGCATTATGATAGATATGCGTTGTTTAGCCTTTATATGGCTTGAACAACTTTTTTAAAATTGAGGAATACCCATGATCCCTGAACTTGGACACTTCTCGCTCATTATTGGTTTGGCATTCGCCATTCTATTGATGACCGTGCCGTTATTTGGTGCAGCCCGTAAAGACCAGTATCTCGTAAGATATGCTTGGCCTATTTGTTACGGTATGTTCTTTTTTATCACTCTTTCTGTCATCACCCTAGGCTATAGCTTTGCTGTTGATGACTTCTCTGTGGCTTATGTCGCAAATCACTCCAACTCACAACTACCAATTTTCTTTAAAATTGCAGCTGTATGGGGTGGCCACGAAGGTTCATTACTTTTCTGGGTATTCTCTCTAACGGTTTGGGCAGCTGCGGTTGCAACCTTTAGTAAAGGTATGGAAGAAGTGTTCATTGCACGCGTACTCGCAGTACTTGCAATGGTCATTGTTGGGTTCTCATTATTCATGATCCTGACCTCTAGCCCTTTCGAGCGTATTTTCCCAATTCCTATGGAAGGTCGTGACTTAAACCCAATGTTGCAAGACGTAGGGCTTATTTTCCATCCTCCAATGCTTTATCTAGGTTATGTCGGTTTTGCGGTTAGTTTCGCATTTGCTATTGCAGCGCTTATGAGTGGCCGTTTAGATTCAGCTTGGGCAAGATGGTCTCGTCCTTGGACATTAGCTGCTTGGGTATTCCTAACAGGTGGTATTTCTCTAGGTTCTTGGTGGGCATACTACGAGCTAGGTTGGGGCGGATGGTGGTTCTGGGATCCAGTTGAAAATGCATCATTCATGCCTTGGTTAATTGGTACGGCACTTGTTCATTCATTAATCGTGACTGAAAAGCGTGGCGCATTCCGTAACTGGACAGTATTGCTATCTATCTTTGCTTTCTCATTAAGCTTGTTAGGTACATTTATCGTGCGTTCAGGTGTACTAACATCAGTTCATTCATTCGCAGCAGATCCTAGCCGTGGTATGTTCATTCTACTATTGCTTGGTTTAGCTATCGGTGGCTCCTTAACCTTGTTCGCACTACGAGCAAGTGAAATGAGTAGCCCTGCACGATTTGAATTAAAATCTAAAGAAACATTCTTATTAGTCTGTAATGTTCTACTCACTGTGGCAGCAGGTACCGTTTTACTTGGTACGCTATACCCACTGTTAATTGATGCATTAGGTATGGGTAAGATTTCTGTAGGACCTCCATATTTTAACTCTGTATTCGTACCAATCGTATTAGTACTATTTGGCTTTATGGGTATTGGTCCAATTATTCGCTGGAAGAAATCTAAAGCGGGTGAATTGAAACGTCAGTTACTTATCCCTGCAATTGTTGCAGCAGTAGTTGGTTTAGCAACGCCTTTCATTGCTGGTAACGAATTAAACCTTTGGGTTGTATTTGGTATCGGTATGGCAACTTGGGTTTCACTTGCAACATTCAGAGCGGCTTATAACCTGCTTACAGATGTAAATGGTAAATTTACTCTGAATAAGATTGGTCGTAGTGAAACGGGTATGCTAATTGCGCACATGGGTATTGCAGTTTCAATCGTTGGTGCGACTATGGTGTCAAACTACTCGATTGAGAAAAGCGTACGTATGGGCCCAGGTATCAGCGAAGAGTTAGCTGGTTATACCTTTAACTACATTGAAACTAAAAATGTTGTCGGTCCAAACTACACTGCTCAGCAAGGTCAGATAGAAGTTTATCAAGATGACAAGTTTGTCACATTATTAAGACCAGATCGTCGTCAATATAATGTGCGTACAATGGACATGACTGAAGCTGGTATTGATTGGGGCTTATTTCGTGACCTTTATGTCACTATGGGTGACCCATTAAGTATGACTCAGTTTGCAGTACGTCTTAATTACAAGCCGTTTGTTCGTTGGATTTGGATTGGTTCTATCTTCATGATGGTCGGTGGTTTCTTAGCTGCATCAGATAAACGCTACCGCGTGAAAGAAACTAAAACCGCGAAAGATGACACTAAAGAAGCGAAATTAGCGACTGCTTAATTTATTGGAGAAAATATGAAAAAGTTGGTGCTGTTTATACCATTGGTATTGTTTTTGGGGATGGGAGTTTTTCTATATCAGGGGTTATTCTTAAATCCGCAAAAGCTCGATTCAGCACTAGAAGGAAAGCCGGTTCCGGCTTTCCAACTTGAACGTCTCGAAACACCGGGTGAAATGCTAACGCAGGAAAATCTTAAAGGCGAAGTGTCACTTATTAATGTATGGGCAACTTGGTGCCCAGCTTGTAAGTATGAACATCCGTATTTAATGATGTTAGCGCGTCAAAATATTTTACCGATTTACGGTGTTAACTATCGTGATGAGCGTGCTCCAGCAATTAGAGAGTTAAGCCGTGAAGGTGATCCTTATACGCTTAATATTTTTGATAAAGATGGACGCTTAGGTTTAGACCTAGGGGTTTATGGAGCACCAGAAAGTTTTATTGTTGATCATAACGGCATTATTCGTTTCCGCTATGCAGGTCCTATTGACAGGAATGTATGGAGCGAAACGCTTTATCCAATGATCCAAGAGTTGCAAGCTGAAGCGAAACAAGACGGAGTTTAAGAATGAAGACATTTAAAATACTTGTTGGCTTCATGGCAAGTTTAGTTTTGGCTTTCAATGTCATGGCAACACCAGTTGATACATATGAATTTAAGTCAGCTGATAACCAAAAACGTGCATTAAGTTTGGCGCATGAATTACGTTGCCCACAATGTCAAAATCAAAATTTAATTGATTCTAACTCACCAGTTGCCCAAGATTTACGTCTTGAGGTTTACACAATGGTAGATGATGGCAAGAGTAATGATGAAATTGTAGATTTTATGACAAGCCGCTATGGTGACTTTGTTCTTTATAAGCCAAGACTTGATCCTAAAACTTACATTCTGTGGCTTGGTCCATTTGTTCTAATGTTGATTGCACTATATGTAGCACTCGTTGTAGTTCGTAAGCAACGTGGTAAATCAACAGCTGCACCAGAAATGACTGATGCTGATCGTAATGAGTTAGAAGCTTTGTTGAAAAATAAACAAAGTCTGGATGATAAGTAATGAATATCATGATCAAAGCGATCATGCTCAGTGCATTAGCAGTGACTATCACTGTTAATGCTTATCCTGGAATGGAAAAGCAACAGCAGCATGTAAGCAATTCTACATTGGACAAAATAAATGTCCTTGAGAATCCTTTTCCAATTGCACACATTGGATTCAATGATGCAGAAGGTAAAGAAGTCGACTTTGAAGAACATAAAGGAAAAGTCGTTATTGTGAATATGTGGGCCACATGGTGCCCACCTTGTGTAAGAGAACTACCAGCTTTGGATCGTTTAGAGCAAACGTTGAGTAAAGATGACTTTGTATTGATGCCAATTTCGATAGATGCAGAAGGCAAGAAGCAAGTCAGCCCTTTTTTAGAGTCAATTGGCTTACCTTCGTTTAACTCTTACTATGATGCAAGACAGAATCTACGTGAAGTATTCCCATTAGATACAATTCCAGCTACCTTTATCTTGAATAAAGAAGGTGAATTGGTGGCATATGTTCGTACATATGTAGATTGGGATGATGAAAATGCGATAGAGTTCTTGCAGCAATTCCAATAATAGCGCTAATTATATTGTGTTAGAGCACGCTAAATAGGCCTAAGACAGTATAAATTGATTAAAAAAGATCGCTTTTGGTGAAAAACTCATCAAGCGATCTTTTTTTTGTGTTTTTATTACTAAAAGCCCTTGCGGTGTTTCAGAATCTGCCTATAATGCGCATCCACTGACACGGCAGAGCGCAATAGCGAAACACTGAGTCAGGTTGATTAGAGACGGTTTTA
>NZ_JAUOSO010000035.1:0-10055 GCF_030548905.1 Shewanella sp. 2_MG-2023 | reverse complement strand
TGCTTGGTTTGGCGGTCAAAGCAGCCGATAAACACAGGCAATATCAAGCTAACTCAATCAAGCACCGCAATGTACTTTCAAACCAGTTTATTGGCTTAAGAGCTTACAAAAATAGGAGTTTGAAATTGTTGAAATCGCATTGACAATTAGTGTAGTGGCATAGTTATTCTGGCCTGTGCTTTGTATGTTTTCAAGCAAACTGTGGCATGTATTAGATCTAATTATGCTTATAACAATAGATTGAAACTCGTTTTGGGGCATAAATGAGTTGCAAGCTCTAAACGATTTCTGGCCATCAATATGTTGCTGTCCTATTTGGGTTTAAACTTAAAACACTAACCCTGTAGTAATACTACTGATTGATTCAATAAACATCTAACCATTAGCTTTTACGCCATTTAAGCCAGTCTTGTTCAAGTTTACGCATATCGCCTGGGTAGGCTTTCTGTGCAGGTATTGGCGTTTTTTTAATACAACGTTGCTCACTAAATTGAGTAAATAATGTATTTAAAGTTTGTCTGCCTTTAGAACTAGACATTAAAAATTGAATAAACTGTCGTGAGTTCTGATAAAGCAAACTGCGGCTACTTCCATTCCAATCAGCATCGTTAGCATTAAAGAGTTTTACTAAGCTTAAATACTTACCACTACGATAGTTTTTACTTGCAGCTTTAACTTGGCGAGATGTGGCTAATTGAAACTGGCTTTTGTTGTTTAGTTGCTTTAAATACAGAGGGGACTCAAAGTACTCTGCTAGTCCTTCATTAAACCACCGCGGCGTCGAACCAAATTGGCCTGCATTCATGACATGAACTGATTCATGTACAGCAGTCCTGAAAGCTTGCTGGTCATTGTGATGTAATACCGCGGCGACATTATGCTTGCTTGAATAGAACCCCTGGCTCGCACTGACTGAGTTCGAGTATTTACGTTGTAAGTCGCTATAAGCTCCTGCACTTCCTGCAAGGATTAAGTCGATTTTAATCGGCAGTAATTCACGCTTTGGTAAAAGCTGACGATACTCTGCATCAATGTGCTTTAAGGTGGTAGTGAGTTTATTGCGAAGAAATGGCGGAGGATTGGTCGCAATAGAATTAATCTCGATATCAAAACTATATTGCGGCTCTGAATACTGGCTAAGTATGCTGTTCTTATTAGCTGCAGCGACATCGGAAAAATGAGTAATACCTTTATCGTCTACCCAGGTATAAATACCGTTATCCTGCTTTTTTACCTCTAGCCCTTGAGTTACGGTTAATGAACCGCAAGCACGGCGCTGCTCTGAAGACATTTCAAATTCGTGATGTTCAGTTGAGCGAGTTTTAATGATTTCAGGAGGCGTTGATATATCGCTTTTTGACGTTAAGAGCTCAGGAGTGTCCTCTGCTACCGTAAAGAAATCACTCAGAAGAGGAATACTAATCCATTGACCTTTGTAATGACTAACGATGAAGCCTAATGCAGCAATTAACGTAACTATTATTACATATCGACTGAAACGGCTTTCCATAGCCTAAAACCCTCTTAAAATTCATTACCTTATGACATCGATTTTAGTATATCTGGTAATGGTGGTTGCTTCAAACTGTTCAATACGTATCGGGTTACAAGGGTTATTTCAGAAAGGCTTAGTAAGGCTGGTCTCTAAACTAATGGAATCTAGTTTAACGTTGAAGGTTTTGATGAGGCTATAAGGCATTTATATTGCGGTAAAGTATCACTCTCTTCTCAAGAAAAATTGAATTTACCAATCTTAACTGCCCGTTTAAATCTAAAGTAATTCAAAAAATGAAAAAAATGGTTGTTTATTGTATTGCTATCAAATTTTTACAATAGCACTTTAAACTATTTATTCGGTTGGGATACCTATATTGATTAGCTTAGCTGTTTAATAATGGGTTGAGTACGAGAAAACAGCAAAAATATGGGCATAATATGTCAAAAAAATATTGAACCTTCTTTTCATCATTTCCAACGACTTAGCAAGATTGACATATTTTGTTACGTTTTCGTTATTTTCAGCAATTACTGTATTTTATTTTAAAAATATATAGGTAAAACTGCGATTTTGAGAGTTTGATTTGTTAAATACCGCTATTTAAATGTTTGTTTGGTCATGAAAAACAAGTTGCAAGCCAGAACATTAACATTCGTTAACTCACTGTGAAAAGGTGTTTTTTATGGCATAAGCCACTGGTTGCGACTCTTTTTAAAATGCTTCACCATTTGCTTGTTAAATTTAAAATCCAAATTTGTAACATTGAAAAATTTAATATTTTTATGAGGTAGCAAACTCTTACCTGAAAAATCGGTAACTGATAACAATCTCATAAAATCGACTAAACTACAAGATGTTAGTTTTATGTAGTGGCAATTAACTTTAGGATTCGTTAATGAGTAACAAAAGAAGTGCAAATATACACAGAGGAAGACACGTCATTCGATTTTATTCGAAGAAGTCAGGTTGTGCACTTCAGATTGAATCATTTCTTGAGTGGATTTTAGCCCTACGTCTCGAAGTTAACCCTGACGTGAAGTCTTTTGCCGCTCAGCCAGAAAGCATGCATCTTGAAATACTCGGTAAGAAATGCCGATTTACGCCGGATTTCTTGGTGAAATTTATAAATGGACGTGAATCATACATTGAAATCCATCATGCCAAATTTACGAATGATGAATACAAAAAGAAAGTTGCCTCCTTTAATGAATATACATTGGGCACTACCGGCTTAGGTATTGAACTTATTGTCTCTGAAGATGTTGATGAAATCGAACTGCATAACCTCAAGTTATTAGCTGCTAACTACCTTTTAGAACCCTCATTTCAACATGAGCAATATTCGTTGCCTGATACCATTTCATTTTCAGAACTTATTGCTGAACTAAAAGTATTGACGAAATATCCAGTATCGGAAGCGTACACCCTACTCACCTCTGGCGTTTATGAGTTCAATGAAGCAGAGCTCATTAGTGCAAATTCAATTTTGCAGCGAGTAGGCGCTTAATCATGTACGGCTACACAATTGGCACAGAGTTCAATACCCAATCTGGTGGTATTCAACAAATTTTAGCGATGACGCCAAACAGTGTCATCCTCAGTGGAGAGAACTCGGCTGAAACAGAGGTACATCTAGACCGTAAGGTATTTGAGAAAAATATATCTAAAAAGCTGATTGAAATGCGGTTGCCAATTGCTGCGCCTATCGAGCTGACTGAGTACCAAAAAGAATTTGCCAGTGACAAGATTAAATACATGCACGCTATGCAGGAGATTGTAGAGCAAGGTAACAAGCCTACTACCCGTAGCACTTATTTGAAGGTGATTGAATTAGTGGAAATACTTCACCCTGAATCGATGTGCAGCAAGCACCCTGGCTGGAAAACGCTGTGTAGGTATTGGAAACGTTTTGTTAGTTCAGATTATGAGCTTGAAGCGCTTGCTTGCAAGAAAAGGGATTGTCGAACGCGTTTAAGTGTTGCAACAGAGGCGTTTTTATCTTCCTTTATTAATGTCGCTTTTTCTAACTCTAATTCAAATATCGTTAAGAATTATTATCGTAGTTATATAAGAAAAGCGAAGAAAGCCGCCATTGAAAATGATGAAATCAAAGTGGTATCTCAGCGCACATTTAGACGCCGACTTGGTCAGCTTAACGAAGTTTCCCTAAAACTTAATAATCCTAACCTGACACAAAAAGAGCGCAACAGGCTCTTGTTGTCTTTGCAAAAGAAAATAAAAACACATTTTGCTTTACAGCGAGTAGAGCTAGACCGTGTTTGTTTTAATTTGTGCTTAATTAATGACGATACTCATGTGGTGACGCCAAGCGTCTCACTGTACCTTGCTATTGATGTTTACACTCGAGCCATCATATCTGTCGTTCTCGATTTTGGCTCCGAGAATAAAATAGGTGTATTGAATTCACTGCGTAACATATTTACGTCAACTGATAACTTACCGTTCTCAGGACGACCGGAATCTATCGTGTTAGACAACGGGCCTGGGTACAACAATGCGTTAATTAAAAAGCTGGCAGAGTCATTAAGCGTTAACGTGGTTTACTGTCCCTCTAACCATCCTGAAAAGAAACCTTTCATTGAAAGTTTTAATAACAATTTACGCAATAACTGCTTGAAAGGTACAGAGATTGAAACGGCTGCAGGTGAGTTTACCATCGGCTTAAACTCACTAGTTGCTAAACGTACTGACAGAGGTGCGCCACAGAGTAAACAGCCTAAAGACGTTGCAGATTTAACAGTGAACGACTTTAAACGCTTATTAAATACATATTTAGTTGATTACCATAACACTCCTCACCCATCGACAGGTAAAACACCAAGTGAATTATGGAAAGCGTCACTGATTAACACCCCTCGTGACTACTACAGCTACGATGACGTAAAAAAAGCTTTTCACGTAGAGCTCTTTCAAGATACGAGCAAATTACAGCCTGATGGTACTGTCCGTTGCCGAAAGCAAGTTTTTGAAAGTGCTGAATTACGAGAGTTGTATGGAAATCTGAAAGAATTTGGTCGTAATGAGACTCCTCAAGTGAAAGTGTATTTTGACCACTTTGATGCTCGTCAAGTTACGGTAACCGCAATTCCTTATGGCAGTCACAAACAAATTGAAGTCGTTGCTAGGCACATAGAAGTACATGAAAACCCTGAGCCTATTTCTTTTAACGAACTTAATAATGTGTCAACCATCACTGAGTCTATTGATATAGAGGGGATTATTCCGCCAAACACAGGCAACATCTTAAAAATTAAGAAGTTCTACCCCAAAAGTAAACGCCCTCCACCTAGACGAGGCCCTGCAATACCGAGTTATGAAGACAACAACGAGGAAGGTTTGGTGACGCAGGCAAGAATACAAAAGTCACACGGTATTACCTCGAAGCAACATGTCGATGTTCTATCAAATCCGCCTCCGCAAGAGGTGGCAAAAGGTGATGGACTCAATGAAAACGTCCGTAATGTGCATGAGACATTCGAAGAAGACGATGTCATTCACTCAAGCTTTGATGAATTTGAAAATAAACATGGCAAGGATAAGTGGTAATGCGTGATTTAACCGTCGATATAGCGGAAGACGACATATTTAAGAGCTATAAAGTCAATGAGACAATTAAGCGGATTAAGATGGTCCATGGCATGTATTTCGATAAGCAGTGTACTAAAAAAGGACTGCTTATTTATGGCGCTTCAGGCGAAGGCAAAACACATTTGCTCAAAGCTTATAAGAAATTATTTAAACCTGTTGAAGACATTGAAAAAAAGACAATACCTGTTTTCTATTATGCAGTACGTCAAGGCAAATCAAACGTTAACGATTTTATGAAAACGTTAATTTCTGCGTTGGGAGGTCCGCCTATTAGAAATAGGCCGCATTCCTCGGAGCTAGAAACTCAATTCATTACCTTACTAAAGGAGCAAGAGGTAGAACTCATCATTTTAGATGAGATACAAAACCTTTCTACATCCTATGACGGCATTTTGTTTCAATCCATCATCAAATATCTTTGCTGGTTGCTCGATGAAGATGCAATTCAATGCTCCATTGTTTTTGCTGGTAGTCAGCTTGCATCAAGGCTAATGTCATTTGGTGAACACAACATGAAACTTAATGATAATGAGCAATTATCACGGCGCATGTTACGGCCAATACCATTGAGGCGTCATGCACCAAAGCAAAGTCAGTGGACTGATTGTGTAGATTGGTATCTTAAGCAAATCAAGGGGCCTGAATTAGACTCATCCAACGTATTGCATCAACAGTTTTATGACCGAGTATATGTGGCCTATCAAGAGAAAAGCATGAGTACGTTAAATGATTTATTCATTCAGGAAAATTGTATGAGAAGCCCTGATTTGAAATCGCTATATCAAGCATTAAGTATCAATTTTAATCTGTATTGCAAAAGTACCGATAATCCTTTTGTGAATCTGTCTGAAATACAGTGGATTACCAATTCTATTTTAGAAGCAAAGAAAAGAAACACGTTAGAAAAATCCAATCATCTTACATATTCGAAAAAACAAACCTATGCAGTTTAGTATTAAACCCGCTCAAATCGAAAATGAAGCCCCAATTGGTTACCTACTTCGTTTGATTACTCGCAACGGATTAACCAGGACATCTGCTTTAGTGAGTGATGCTCAATTGAACCGTGTTATAAAGTGCATCGATTCTAAGGTACCTGAAATTGATTTGTTGCTACCAAAGCGCACTCATTTATCCAGCATGCAGAGTCCACTGTTTAATTATTCATTGCAACTGACTACTAAGGTTTGCCCAGACTGCATTAGAGAAAAGCCGTATTACCGTAATGAATGGCAGAATCCTTTTCAGTCATATTGTGCAATACATGGTAATGACTTGATAAGTGTCTGCCCTCATTGCAGCTCATTATTAAAATTTGAACCTGCGCTGTTACAAGCAAGATGTACCATCGCTTTTTGCCATAAAGCGTTAACTGCAGAACGTAATGAATACCTTCATCTTACCCATGAGCAAGTAAGTGATGTCTTACTGGCTGCACATCATTATGAAAAAACAGGCCCAATTAAATCTACTAAGTATCCTTACCTACCAAACTTCCAACACGAATTAAAATTGGGCTACGCTCTGCTAACTGATTTAGATTGTGCTAAAAAGTGGGCTTGCCAAACTTTTCATTCAATCTCAGCGGATTATCCTAAGAACATTGCGAATGTTGAAATAACAAGGCTTTTAAGTCACTTAAAAACCAGTTGGCCTGCGGTTGAAACCTTAAAAAATGAAACAAAGCAGTGTCACATAAGATGTTTATCAAATGTGTCAGAAGTTTGGTTATCAGCTAGCGAAGCATGTAAATTATTAGGTGTCACTATTGAAAGCTTAGCTAAGTTAGTGTCTGTGAGGCTTGTGCGTACGCAGACTAATGCAAGTTTGTCGATTAAATCCATTGTTGATGTATCGCCATTATTTGTGCTGCTCTCCTCAAATCAAATGTCATCTGCAATGGAACCGCTGTCTTCTTATCAGCCCCTGTTATGGATAAATGATGTTGAAATAGAAGATGTCGTTATTGCAGTTCATCAGAGTAAGCTTGTCTGTGGTTATCAACCAGATAAGTCGTTACTGGAATCTATTTATTGTGAAAAAGAATCACTGCAAAGCTTTGCAAAAGAACATTTCAATAGCATCAATGAACGCATGGTGAATATAGATAAAGCGATAAGGATAACCGGCGCATCTAGAGAAGAAATTTTAGCGTTTAGAAAACGAGGTATGGCGCGTATTCCAAAGTGGGCTGGGTATAATGGTGATAAGCAGGTGGATTTCAATGATGTCCTCAATATTAGAAAGTTAAAAAACCAACTTGCTTTGGAGTTTTAAATTTAACCTACTGCAGTTAGAACAACTATTACAACTATATTGTACGCTTGTTGAATGATACTTATTGAAGTTAGAAGTGATGAAATCACGTTTAGATTTAAGTTATCAATCCTGCGCTTACACGAGTTATTCTCACTAAATTTCAGGCTCTTTAATACATGCTTATACATTATGAACAAAGCTATAGAGCGTATTTCGATTTGCCTGATAATAGTCAGAGTATTGTTTTTATGAAACGTGCTAAATCTGGCATGTTCAAAAATACTCTTAAAGAAGATACAGAGGAAACAAGTATATGAGTAAGAAAGTTATTTATATAGACATGGATGATACTCTGTGTGATTACGCAAACGCTCATCTGCATGCATTAAAGCTCTACCCTCAAATACTATTCCCTCAAAGTCAGCCAGGTTTCTTTCACAACTTACTACCAATAAAAGGTGGTATTGAAGCTATGGAGCAGTTATTAACATCTGAGCATTATGATCCATTTATTCTCACTGCCCCTTCGGTTATGAATCCACTTTGTTATACAGAAAAACGTACCTGGGTAGAAACTCACTTAGGTATGGATTATGTACATCGCTTAATTATCTCTCCACGGAAAGATTTACTTAAAGGGGATTTTCTTATCGATGATTACAATGAAGGAAAAGGACAGGAGTCATTTTCAGGTAAAGTCATACACTTTGGTAGCGAGGCTTTTTTAGACTGGCAATGCGTAAGAGATTTTCTTAGGATTTAAAAGCAAATCATACTCAGATTATGTAAACATTATTGAGTTAAACTCATACCAAAGTAATGAATCAGTCTAAAATTCTTTGTTGAACGAAGCCGCTCTGCGGCAGAAAAGATAAAGCTCACCTTTATTCTCCCATCCTAAATACTTACTAGACCCTGCCTACTCTGGCAGTTATCTAGGAGTATTACGATGAACACTCACGAGCAACAACGCTTTGATTTTCTTTATGAACAACATCTTACCAACTTAACACTGCAAGGCAAGCGGCCTGCGACCATCGATGCCTACAGCCGCGCCGTTAGGCGTATTAGTGCGTATTTCGATGCTTGCCCTGATAACCTTTCAACGGATGATTTGAAGCGCTACTTTGTCAGTTTAATTGATTCACACTCGTGGAGCACCGTGAAACTCGACCGTAATGGGCTACAGTTTTTCTATCGACATGTGCTTAATCAACACTGGGAGTGGCTTAATATTGTTAAGCCACCACAAGTCCAAAGACTGCCTGATATTCTTACCCCTGCTGAAGTTTCTATCGTCATTAGCCTTACCCATAAGCTGCGATATCAAGTGTGTTTTCTCGCCTTATACAGTATGGGGTTGCGCCTCGGTGAGGCTATTTCACTGCAGGTTGGTGATATCGATTCACAGATGATGCAGGTGCATATTCGTAACGCTAAAGGCGGTAAAGACAGGTTAGTTCCGCTGCCCAAACGGACCTTATTAGCGCTGCGATATTACTGGCAAACTCATCGCCATCCTCGACTGATTTTTCCAGGAAAAGATGGCAAACCTGATTCATTGATAGATAAAGGCGGCATTCAGAAAGCCTTAAAACGAGTCATTGCAGAGTGCAATATTCATAAGTCCATCAGCCCACATAATCTGCGCCACAACTACGCCACTCATCTGTTAGAGCAAGGGTTAGATTTGCGCTCAGTGCAAACTTTGCTCGGTCACAACAGCCTTAATACAACCGCCCGTTATACCCGCCTCACCACTATCACTCGAAAAAACACTGCTCTGTCCGTTAACCAACTGACTGATAATTTGGTGCTCAAATGGGAGTGCGATTTATGAAGTTCATTGAACTTTTACGCGACCACCTCGATGCCTTTAATCAGGCTTATGATGGTCAAATAACATCATCCATGCGCCAAGCTATTTTCGCCATGCTTAATTGTCGCAGCAATACTGAGCGAACCAGCCAGTGGGCATGCCGCAGCTGCACTCATACTGCTGATTTCCCGCTGTCATGTGGTCATCGCAGTTGCCCTCAATGCCAGCACAACACCACGACAGAGTGGCTCAACAAACAGCAAGCTAAACTCCTGCCCGTGGAGTATTACATGGTGACGTTTACCTTGCCTTATGAGTTGCGAGTAACGGCTAAACATCAATCCGAGTTGATGTATCAAGCCATGTTCTCGGTGGCCGCCAGCGTGCTAAAAGACTTTGCTAAAAACTCAAAGCAACTCGGTGGTGATATTGGATTTACGGGCGTGCTGCATACCCATAACCGAAGGCGTGACTACCATCCTCATATCCACTTCATCATTCCGGCAGGCAGCTTTAATAAGCACAAAAAACAGTGGAAAAAGAACAAGGGTAAATACCTGTTCAACGCCTTTAACCTTGCCACCGTGTGGCGAGCAAGACTGCTGGCGCAACTGGCAAAACTGAGTCTCAAACTCCCTAGCTCAATACCCCAAAAGTGGGTGGTAGACTGCCAACATGTGGGTAAAGGACTGCCAGCGTTAAAGTACCTGTCGCGATACCTTTATCGCGGCGTGTTACCCGATAAAAATATCGTCAGTAATATCGACGGACAAATTAGTTTTGAGTATCAAAGTAGCCAAACCAACACCACTGAAATACGTACATTACCTACTGTCGAATTTCTATGGTTGGTACTGCAACATGTGCTGC
>NZ_JAUOSO010000034.1:0-14261 GCF_030548905.1 Shewanella sp. 2_MG-2023 | reverse complement strand
GGTGTTGTAGCTAAAATCGTTGCTTAATAGCGACCTTTAGTTAACACTTTAAAAAGGAAGCTTCGGCTTCCTTTTTTGTTTCTATTGCTTTTTCAATATATCCCTGTAAACTCCATCGCCTTGAACAAATGAACTAAATTGAAGAGTTTTTGTTCGAAGGGGTTGATCTCTCATCTGATATCTGTATAATTCCCCTTCGCTGTCCTAGACAGTGTAATATAATGTTTAATCATAAGGATTATTCATTTTCATAATTGACTCCGATTGGGAGTCTACGGTTAAATCATCTCGCTCTGCTTTTCCATTGGGAAGAAGCTAGAGGGTGATTTTTTATGTGTGCATTTTAGGAGCTCTGGTCAATGCAGAACCAAAGAATCCGTATCCGCTTGAAAGGTTTTGATCATCGTTTGATCGATCAATCAACAGCGGAAATCGTTGAAACTGCTAAGCGTACAGGCGCTCAGGTTCGTGGTCCAATTCCACTACCTACGCGTAAAGAACGTTATACCATTTTGACTTCTCCGCACGTCAACAAAGACGCTCGTGACCAATACGAAATTCGTACTCACAAGCGCTTAGTTGACATCGTAGAGCCAACTGAAAAGACTGTAGACGCATTAATGCGTTTAGATCTTGCCGCTGGTGTCGACGTTCAAATTAGCTTAGGTTAATTGAGATCCTTAGAAGAGGTTTGAAAGATGGCTATCGGTCTTATTGGTCGTAAAGTGGGTATGACTCGCATCTTCACAGAAGATGGCGCTTCTATCCCTGTAACAGTGATTGAAATTGCTGGTAACCGTGTTACTCAAGTGAAAACTTTAGAAACTGACGGATACCGTGCTCTTCAAGTAACTACTGGTACCAAAAAAGCCAATCGCATCACCAAACCAGAAGCAGGTCATTTTGCTAAGAGCGGCGTAGAAGCTGGTCGAGGTTTATGGGAATTGCGTTTGGCAGATGGTGAATGTGAAGGCGTTGAAGTTGGTGCTGAACTTAATGTTGATATCTTCGCAGATACAGCAAAAGTTGATGTTACCGGTCAATCTAAAGGTAAGGGCTTCCAAGGCGGTATTAAACGCTGGAATTTCCACGCTCAAGATATGACACATGGTAACTCTTTGGCTCATAGATCTAATGGTTCTATCGGTCAAAACCAGACACCTGGTCGCGTTTTCAAAGGTAAGAAAATGTCTGGCCACATGGGTGCCGAGCAAGTAACTACTCAAAATCTAGACGTTGTACGTGTAGATGCAGAGCGTAACTTGTTATTGGTAAAAGGTGCTGTTCCTGGCGCTACCAATGGTGACTTGATTATCAAGCCAGCCGTTAAAGCATAGGTCTGAGGAGATAGTAATGGAATTGGTATTGAAAGACGCGCAAAGCGCTCTTGAAGTTTCCGAAACTACCTTCGGCCGTGACTTTAACGAGGCATTGGTTCATCAGGTAGTTGTAGCTTACGCTGCAAACGCGCGTCAGGGCACTCGTGCTCAACAGACTCGTGCGGAAGTAACTGGCTCAGGCAAAAAGCCTTGGCGCCAGAAAGGCACAGGCCGAGCTCGTGCCGGTAGTGTTAAAGGCCCGATCTGGCGTGGCGGTGGCGTAACATTCGCTGCTAAAACTCAAGATCACAGCCAAAAAGTTAACAAAAAGATGTACCGTGGTGCTCTAAAGAGCATTCTTTCTGAATTGGTACGTCAAGAGCGTTTAGTCGTTGTTGAATCTTTTGGTGTTGAAGCTCCTAAAACTAAAGAGCTGAAAGCTAAACTAAAAGAAATGAACTTAGAAGACGTTCTAATTGTTACTGCAGATGTTGATGAGAATTTATTCTTAGCAGCACGCAACTTATACAAGGTTGACGTACGTGACGTAGCGGGTCTTGACCCAGTTAGTCTAATCGCGTTCAACACTGTTCTTGTTACTGCTGATGCAGTGAAGCAAATCGAGGAGATGCTAGCATGATCACCGAAGAACGTTTGCTAAAAGTTATTCTTGCTCCGCATATCTCTGAAAAGAGTACTGTACTAGCTGAGAAAAACAACACTGTAGTTTTCCGCGTAGCAATCGATGCGACTAAAGCAGAGATTAAAGCTGCTGTAGCTCAGCTATTCGAAGTTGAAGTTGATAGTGTTCGCACTTTGGTAAACAAAGGCAAAACTAAGCGCACTGGTGGCCGTGTTGGTCGTCGTAGCGATTGGAAAAAAGCCTATGTAACTTTAGCTGCTGGTGCTGACATCGATTTCGTTGGCGGCGCTGAGTAAGCAAAGGAGAATTATCATGGCAGTTATTAAGTGTAAGCCAACCTCTCCAGGTCGTCGCCACGTTGTTAAAGTGGTGAACAGCGACTTGCATAAAGGGAAACCTTTTGCAGGCCTGTTGGCTAAGAAATCTAAAAGTGGTGGCCGTAACAATACTGGTCGTATCACTGTTCGTCACGTAGGTGGTGGACACAAGCAGCATTACCGTATTATTGACTTTAAACGCAATAAAGACGGTATCCCTGCAAAAATCGAACGTCTTGAGTATGATCCGAACCGTACAGCTAACATTGCG
Organism: Shewanella sp. 2_MG-2023; assembly: GCF_030548905.1. Taxonomy (NCBI): domain Bacteria; kingdom Pseudomonadati; phylum Pseudomonadota; class Gammaproteobacteria; order Alteromonadales; family Shewanellaceae; genus Shewanella; species Shewanella sp. 2_MG-2023. Next base: position 11,711 of record NZ_JAUOSO010000034.1, on the reverse strand, counting down.
TTAGTACTATACGCAGACGGTGAGCGTCGTTACATTCTTGCTGCTAAAGGCATGCAAGCTGGTGACGCTATCCAATCTGGTTTGGATGCAGACATCAAAACTGGTAACGCAATGCCGCTTCGCAACATCCCAGTGGGTAGTGTTGTGCACGCAGTAGAAATGAAACCTGGTAAAGGTGCTCAAATCGCGCGTTCAGCTGGTGCTTATGTTCAAGTTGTTGCTCGTGATAACCAATATGCAACTTTACGTCTTCGCTCTGGCGAAATGCGCAAAGTACCTGTTGATTGTCGCGCAACATTCGGTGAAGTTGGTAATGCCGAGCACATGCTACGCCAGTTAGGTAAAGCAGGTGCTAAACGCTGGAGAGGCGTACGCCCTACAGTGCGTGGTGTTGCAATGAACCCGGTTGACCATCCACATGGTGGTGGTGAAGGCCGTACTTCTGGTGGACGTCACCCAGTGAGTCCATGGGGTGTGCCAACTAAGGGTTATAAAACTCGTAGTAATAAGCTCACCGACAAGTACATCGTACGTCGTCGTAATAAATAGTAAGAGGATTCGCCCATGCCACGTTCTCTCAAGAAAGGTCCTTTCATTGACCTGCACTTGCTGAAGAAGGTAGAGAAAGCGATGGAAGCGGGAGACAAAAAGCCAATTAAGACTTGGTCTCGTCGCTCAATGATCATCCCAAATATGATTGGGTTGACCATCGCTGTCCATAATGGTCGTCAGCACGTACCTGTGTTCGTAACTGACGAAATGATCGGTCATAAGCTTGGTGAATTTTCACCAACTCGCACTTATCGCGGCCATGCTGCAGATAAGAAAGCGAAGAAGCGTTAATACGGGAGACATAAGATGGAAGTTTTAGCTAAACATCGTTTTGCCCGTACGTCTGCGCAGAAGGCCCGTCTAGTTGCTGATCAAATTCGAGGTTTGCCTGTTTCTAAGGCTCTTGAAATTTTGACCTTCAGCCCTAAGAAAGCCGCCGTACTGGTTAAGAAAGTACTAGATTCAGCTATCGCAAACGCCGAACACAACGAAGGTGCAGATATCGATGAGCTTAAAGTTGGCCAAGTCTTTGTTGACGAAGCACCAACTATGAAGCGCATCATGCCTCGTGCCAAAGGCCGCGCTGATCGTATCATGAAGCGTACCAGCCACATTACTGTGGTTGTATCAGATCGCTAGGAGAAGAGAGCAATGGGACAGAAAGTACATCCTAATGGTATCCGTCTGGGTATCACAAAGCCTTGGATCTCTACTTGGTACGCCGATAAAGCAGATTATGCAAATAATTTGCACAGCGACTGGGAAGTTCGTCAATATCTCACTGAGAAATTGAAGGCTGCATCAGTATCTAAAATCGTTATCGAGCGTCCTGCGAAGAGCATCCGCGTTACTATTCACACTGCCCGTCCAGGTGTTGTGATTGGTAAGAAAGGTGAAGATGTTGAAGTATTACGTGCATATGTATCTAAAATTACAGGCACTACTGCTCAAATCAACATCGCAGAGATCCGTAAGCCTGAGTTAGATGCTAAATTAGTTGCTGACAGTATTGCACAGCAATTAGAGCGTCGTGTTATGTTCCGTCGCGCTATGAAGCGCGCAGTTCAAAACGCAATGCGTATTGGTGCTCAAGGTATTAAAGTTGAAGTAAGCGGCCGTCTAGGCGGTGCTGAAATCGCACGTTCTGAGTGGTATCGTGAAGGTCGTGTACCTCTACATACTCTACGTGCTGATATCGACTATTCTACAGCTGAAAGTCACACTCAATACGGTGTGATTGGCGTTAAAGTTTGGATCTTCAAAGGCGAAGTTCTAGACGGAAACGTTGTAGCATTAGAAGAGCCTAAGCAACAACCGAAGCGCAAGCCTCGTGGTAAATAGGAGAAACTTTTATGCTGCAACCTAAACGTATGAAGTTTCGCAAGATGTTCAAGGGCCGCAACCGTGGTCTAGCGAACGGTACTGAAGTTAGCTTTGGTACTTTCGGTTTGAAAGCAGTCGGCCGTGGCCGTTTAACTGCACGTCAAATCGAATCTGCACGTCGTGCCATGACACGTCACATTAAACGTCAAGGACAAATTTGGATTCGAGTTTTCCCTGACAAGCCTATTACCTCTAAGCCTCTTGAAGTGCGTATGGGTAAAGGTAAAGGTAACGTTGAATACTGGGTATGTCAGATTCAACCTGGTAAGGTTCTTTATGAGATGAATGGTGTATCTGAAGAGTTAGCGCGTGAAGCGTTTGCTTTAGCATCTGCCAAGCTTCCTATTAAGACTACCTTCGTAACTAAGACGGTGATGTAATGAAAGCGAGCGAACTAAGAGAAAAGAGCGTTGAAGAACTTAACGCTGAACTACTTGGTCTGCTGCGTGAGCAGTTTAACCTGCGTATGCAACACGCTACTGGTCAGTTGACTCAAACGAATCAATTGAAAATAGTGCGTCGTAACATTGCACGTGTTAAGACCATTATTACTTCTAAGGCAGGTGTGTAATGTCTGATAAAGCCCGTACTATGCAAGGTCGAGTTATTAGCAACAAAATGGATAAGTCTATTACTGTTGCTATCTCACGCCAAGTGAAACATCCTATTTATGGGAAGTACATTAAGCGTACAACTAAGATCCATGCACATGACGAAACAAATCAGTGTAACGAAGGTGACGTAGTGACTATTAGTCAGTGTCGTCCTCTTTCTAAGACTAAGTCTTGGACACTAGTTGAAGTAGTAACAAAGGCCTAATTTACATTAGGTTATAGTAAACGGCTCCAAAGTTTGGGGCCGTTTGTTTTTTTCTGCTATGCATTCCAAAATATTGGTGTTATACTTGCGCGCCATTTTTGAGTAAATTGTTGTTGATTGGTTTTATACCAAACGAGAGCAAATTAGTTCATAAAATGGTCGAAATGATGATCCCAATGTTGGGATTTTGTGTAGTAACGATAGCGGAGCACTTAAAATGATCCAAATGCAATCGACTCTAGACGTCGCGTGTAACAGTGGCGCTCGTAGAGTTCAGTGTATTAAGGTCTTGGGTGGCTCTCATCGTCGTTATGCCGGTATCGGCGACGTCATCAAGGTTTCTGTTAAAGAAGCTATTCCTCGCGCTAAAGCGAAGAAAGGTGATGTATATAACGCGGTGGTAGTCCGTACTAAGAAAGGCGTACGTCGTCCAGATGGTTCTGTCATTCGCTTCGATCGGAATGCAGCAGTTTTGCTTAACGCAAACCTTGCACCGATTGGTACTCGTATTTTTGGACCAGTGACACGTGAATTGCGTACAGAGCAATTTATGAAAATCGTCTCTCTGGCACCAGAAGTACTGTAAGGAGCTTCAAAATGGCAGCTAAAATCCGTCGTGAAGACGAAGTAATTGTACTAGCAGGTAAAGACAAGGGTAAACGAGCTAAAGTTTCTCAAGTCCTACCTACTGGTAAGTTGATTGTTGAAGGCATCAATCTTGTTAAAAAACACCAAAAGCCAAACCCACAATTGGGCGTAACTGGCGGCGTTATCGAGAAAGAAGCACCGATGCAAGCATCAAACGTAGCGATCTTTAACCAAGCCACAGGCAAGGCAGATCGTGTTGGTTTCCGATTCGAAGACGGCAAAAAAGTCCGTTTCTTTAAATCGAATAGTGAACTCATTAAGTAAACGGAGTAAACGATGGCGAAACTGCATGATAAATATCAAGAGACTGTTATCGCAGAACTTTCTAAAAAGTTCGGTTATACCAGTGTCATGCAAGTCCCTCGGATTGAAAAAATCACCCTTAATATGGGTGTAGGCGAAGCAGTTGCAGACAAGAAAGTTATGGAGCATGCGCTTCGTGACATGACTGCAATCGCTGGTCAGAAACCTGTTGTAACTGTTGCACGTAAATCAGTTGCTGGTTTCAAAATCCGTGAAGGCTACCCTATTGGCTGTAAAGTTACCCTACGCGGTGAGCGTATGTGGGAATTTTTAGAGCGTTTAGTTGACATTGCAATCCCACGTATTCGTGACTTCCGTGGCCTAAGCGCAAAAGCGTTTGACGGTCGTGGTAACTACGCAATGGGTGTGCGTGAGCAAATCATCTTCCCAGAAATCGATTACGATAAGATCGATAAGATTCGTGGTATGGATATTGTTATCACTACTACTGCGAAGAATGATGAAGAAGGTCGTGCTTTGTTAGACGCATTTAACTTCCCATTCAAGAAATAAGGGTAGCATAATGGCAAAATCATCTATGAAAGCACGTGAAGCAAAGCGTGCACAGCTCGTAGCTAAATATGCTGAAAAGCGTTTAGCACTTAAGGCTTTAATCAGCGCTCCTGATACTTCGGAAGAAGATCGTTGGGAAGCTGTACTTAAGTTACAAGCTCTACCTCGTGATTCTAGCGCTGCGCGTCAACGCAACCGTTGTAATCAAACTGGTCGCCCACATGGTGTTCTACGTAAATTCGGCCTTAGCCGTATTAAACTACGTGAAGCAACTATGCGTGGTGAAGTTCCTGGTCTGCGTAAGGCCAGCTGGTAAGCACTTGTCACGGAGTAAGCTAATATGAGCATGCAAGATCCTATTGCGGATATGTTAACACGTATTCGTAACGGCCAAGCTGCTAACAAAGTATCAGTTAAGATGCCTTCAGCTAAGTTAAAAGTAGCAATAGCGAAATTACTTAAAGACGAAGGTTATATTACTGACTACGCCGTAGCAGAAGAAGCCAAGCCTGAATTAGAAATCACTTTAAAGTATTTCCAAGGCAACCCAGTCGTTGAGACTATCCAGCGCGTTTCTCGCCCAGGTCTTCGTATTTACAAAGGTAAACACGAACTTCCAAAGGTGATGGGCGGACTAGGTGTCGCAATTGTGTCCACTTCTAAAGGCTTGATGACCGATCGTGCTGCCCGCCTAAATGGCATGGGTGGCGAGGTTATCTGCTACGTAGCGTAAGGAGCTAGGTATGTCACGTGTCGCAAAAGCACCAGTGTCTATTCCTACCGGCGTAGAGGTGACCTTAAACGAACAGACTATTACTGTAAAAGGTACTAAAGGTAGTCTGACTCGAGAAATCAACAAAGCGGTAAGTGTTGAGCTAGAAAACGGTGTTGTAACGTTTGGTCCAGTTGAAGGCGTTTCTAACGCTTGGGCTCAAGCTGGTACAGCTCGTGCACTAGTAAACAACATGGTTGTTGGTGTTTCTGAAGGATTCGTTAAGAAATTAAAGTTAATTGGTGTTGGTTACCGTGCAAAAATTGCTGGTAAAGACATCGACCTAACATTAGGTTTCTCACACCCTTTGGTTCACAAACTTCCCGCAGGTGTTACTGCAGAGTGTCCTAGCCAAACTGATATCATACTTTCGGGTGTTGATAAGCAGTTAGTTGGTCAGGTCGCTGCTGAGATTCGTGGATACCGTCCACCAGAGCCTTATAAAGGCAAAGGTGTTCGCTATGCAGACGAACAAGTACGCCGTAAAGAGGCTAAGAAGAAGTAGGTAACGCGATATGGATAAGAAAACATCTCGCTTACGCCGCGCTACTCGCGCTCGTAAGAAGATCCAAGAGCTGGGCGTGAATCGTCTGGTTGTACATCGTACACCGCGTCACATTTATGCTCAGGTTATTAATCCTGAAGCTCAGGTGGTGGCAGTTGCTTCAACCGTTGAGAAAGCGGTTAAAGAGCTACTAAAGAGTACCGGTAACGTAGACGCGGCTAAAGCAGTAGGTAAAACTGTTGCTGAGCGTGCGATCGAAAAAGGTGTAACAACAGTTGCATTCGACCGTTCTGGTTTCAAGTATCACGGACGCGTAGCAGCACTAGCTGACGCAGCTCGTGAAGCTGGCCTGAAATTCTAAGGGGTTATAAAAATGGCTAAATTAGAAGCTCAGCAGAAAGACGATTTGCAAGAGAAATTAATTGCAGTTAATCGTGTTTCTAAAGTAGTTAAAGGTGGTCGTATCTTTAGCTTCACCGCACTAACAGTGGTAGGTGATGGTAATGGTAAGATCGGCTATGGCTATGGTAAAGCGCGCGAAGTTCCAGCTGCTATTCAAAAAGCAATGGAAAAAGCCCGCCGTAACATGGTAACCGTAGAGTTGAATGCAGGTACACTGCATCATCCAGTTAAAGGTCGCCATACTGGTTCGCGTGTTTACATGCAACCAGCATCGGAAGGTACCGGTATTATTGCCGGTGGCGCAATGCGTGCCGTATTGGAAGTTGCAGGCGTTCATAACGTTCTGTCTAAAGCATACGGTTCTACTAACCCGATCAACATCGTTCGCGCAACTGTAGATGCGTTGGTGCACATGAAGTCACCATCACAAATTGCAGCTAAGCGTGGCCTGAATGTTGATGAAATTCGAGGTTAATGCACCATGGCTACTAAAACGTTTAAAGTAACACAGACAAAGAGTGCGATTGGTCGTTTGCCAAAGCACCGTGCCTGTTTATTAGGTCTAGGCCTAAGACGTATTGGCCACACTGTTGAAGTAGAAGATACTCCTTCTGTTCGCGGTATGGTTAATAAAGTTTACTACATGGTTAAGGTGGAGGATTAATAATGCGTTTAAATACTCTATCTCCAGCAGCAGGCTCTAAGCGTGCTCCTAAGCGTGTAGGTCGTGGTATTGGTTCTGGTTTAGGTAAAACTGCAGGTCGTGGTCATAAGGGACAAAAGTCTCGTTCTGGCGGCGGTGTGCGTATCGGTTTTGAGGGTGGTCAAATGCCTCTTAAAATTCGTTTACCTAAGTTCGGTTTCACTTCACGCAAAGCTTTGGTTTCAGCTGAAGTTCGTTTACTAGAACTAGCAAAAGTTAACGGTGATGTTATCGACCTTAACGCTCTGAAAGATGCGAACGTAATTACTCGCAACATACAGTTTGCGAAAATCGTTCTTTCAGGTACCATTGAACGCCCAGTGACCGTAAAAGGTCTGAAGGTAACCAAAGGTGCACGTGCAGCTATTGAAGCTGCCGGCGGTAAGATCGAGGAATAATACGTCGATGGCAAAACCAGGACTTGATTTAAAAAGCGCGAAAGGCGGTTTATCAGAATTGAAAACTCGTCTCCTGTTCGTGATTGGTGCAATTATCGTCTTTAGAGCCGGTTCGTTTGTACCAATTCCTGGTATTGACGCAGCTGTGTTAGCAGAGTTGTTTGCTCAACAAAAAGATACCATCCTAGGCATGTTTAACATGTTCTCGGGTGGTGCTTTAGAGCGTGCTTCTATCTTTGCGCTTGGTATCATGCCGTATATTTCGGCATCGATTATCATGCAGTTGTTGACTGTGGTTCATCCTGCCCTTGCTGAATTGAAAAAAGAAGGCGAGTCAGGAAGAAAGAAAATCAGTCAATATACAAGATACGGAACGCTTGTGTTGGGTACACTCCAATCAATCGGTATCGCGACAGGTTTACCAAGCCTAGTACCTGGCCTTGTTGCCAATGTAGGTTTTGGTTTTTACTTTGTAGCAGTTGTGAGCTTAGTGACAGGAACAATGTTCCTTATGTGGCTAGGTGAGCAAATTACCGAGCGTGGTATTGGTAATGGTATCTCGATATTAATTTTCGCAGGTATTGTTGCTGGTCTACCTTCTGCTATCGGCCAAACGGCTGAACAGGCTCGTCAAGGTGATTTGAATGTACTGGTACTGTTGTTATTAGCGGTAATTGTATTTGCTGTAACTTATTTGGTTGTATTTGTAGAACGTGGTCAACGTCGTATCGTTGTTAACTACGCGAAGCGTCAACAAGGCCGCAAGGTGTTTGCTGCGCAAAGTACACATTTACCACTTAAAGTTAATATGGCAGGTGTAATTCCACCAATTTTTGCATCCAGCATTATTTTGTTCCCAGGCACACTGGCTCAGTGGTTTGGACAAAATGAGTCTATGTCATGGTTAAGCGATTTCGCTTTAGCTGTGTCACCAGGACAACCGCTGTATTCATTATTGTATGCGACAGCTATCGTATTCTTCTGTTTCTTCTATACTGCGTTGGTATTTAACCCTCGCGAAACAGCTGATAACTTGAAGAAGAGTGGTGCGTTCATTCCTGGGATTCGTCCTGGAGAACAGACTTCGCGTTACATTGATAAAGTAATGACTCGCTTGACATTAGCAGGCGCGATATACATTACCTTTATCTGCTTAATTCCGGAGTTCATGTTAATTGCGTGGAAAGTACAGTTCTATTTCGGCGGTACTTCACTACTAATTATTGTAGTCGTAATCATGGACTTCATGGCTCAGGTTCAGACCCATATGATGTCTCATCAGTATGAGTCTGTTATGAAGAAAGCTAACTTAGTAAACAAAGCGAATTTAGATCGCTTTGGTCGCTAGTTGCTTTAACGGAGTGATGAAATGAAAGTTCGAGCTTCCGTGAAGAAGATCTGCCGTAATTGCAAGATCGTCAAGCGTAGTGGCGTTGTACGTGTGATTTGTGTTGAACCAAAGCACAAACAGCGTCAAGGCTAAAAAAAGATATTTGCTCAGCTCATTTATGAGCTGAGCAAATAATGTTTGCAAATTTGTCGGCTGTCGAGTATCCTTTCGGGCTTTTCGCAGTTGACCTTTAACATTTTAAGGAGTGCATAGTGGCCCGTATCGCTGGCATTAACATTCCTGATCAAAAGCATACAGTCATCGCATTGACTGCTATCTTTGGTATTGGACGTACTCGCGCTAGAGAAATCTGCGCAGCTACTTCAATCGCTGAAGACGCTAAGATCAAGGAATTGAGCGAAGCTCAAATAGATATTCTACGCGAAGAAGTTGCCAAATACTCAGTAGAGGGTGACTTACGTCGTGAGATTTCAATGAACATCAAGCGTCTTATGGATCTTGGTTGTTATCGTGGTCTCCGCCATCGTCGTAGCCTGCCCCTTCGTGGGCAACGTACTAAGACCAATGCGCGCACGCGTAAAGGTCCACGTAAGCCAATCAGAAAGTAACGGGAAGGTAAACCAAAATGGCTAAAGTTCCGTCACGTTCTCCGCGTAAGCGCGTACGTAAACAGGTTGCAGATGGTATGGCTCACATCCATGCGTCATTCAACAACACTATTGTCACCATTACAGATCGTCAAGGTAATGCGTTGTCATGGGCTACTTCTGGTGGTTCAGGTTTCCGTGGTTCACGTAAATCTACACCTTTCGCTGCGCAGGTTGCTGCAGAGCGAGCTGGTATTGCTGCTCAAGACTACGGTGTTAAAAACCTTGAAGTTTTCGTAAAGGGTCCAGGTCCAGGTCGTGAATCAGCCATTCGTGCGCTGAATGCTGTTGGTTATAAAATTACCAACATTACCGATGTGACACCTATCCCTCATAATGGCTGTCGCCCACCTAAAAAGCGTCGTGTATAACATTACGTATATAGGATAGTTGGAGAAAGATCATGGCAAGATACTTGGGTCCTAAGCTCAAGCTCAGCCGCAGAGAAGGTACAGACCTTTTCCTAAAAAGCGGTGTGAGAGCAATCGATTCGAAGTGTAAGCTTGAAGCTGCACCTGGTCAACATGGCGCACGTAAGCCACGTTTATCAGAGTACGGTTTACAGCTACGCGAGAAACAAAAAGTTCGTCGTATGTACGGTGTGCTAGAAAAGCAATTCCGTAACTACTACAAAGAAGCCGCACGTCTGAAAGGCAACACAGGTGAAAACTTGTTAGGTCTTTTAGAAACTCGTTTAGATAACGTTGTTTATCGTATGGGTTTTGGTGCGACTCGTGCAGAATCACGTCAATTAGTAAGCCACAAATCAATCGTGGTTAACGGTCGTGTTGTTAACATTCCGTCATTCAAAGTGTCTGCGAATGATGTTGTAAGCATCCGTGAAAAGTCACGCACTCAAGCACGTATCAAAGCGTCTTTAGAAGTTGCTGGCCAACGCGAAAAGCCTACATGGGTAGAAGTCGACAATGCTAAAATGGAAGGTGCTTTCAAGCGTCTACCAGAACGTAGCGATTTGTCTGCGGATATTAACGAACAGCTGATCGTCGAGCTTTACTCTAAGTAAAGCTAACAAACAAGAGAGGACACAATGCAGGGTTCTGTTACAGAATTTCTTAAACCGCGTCTCGTTGACATAGAGCAGGTTAACCCAACTCGTGCCAAGGTTACGCTAGAGCCACTTGAACGTGGTTTTGGTCACACATTAGGCAACGCGTTGCGTCGAATCTTATTGTCGTCTATGCCTGGCTGTGCAGTTACAGAAGTCGAAATCGACGGTGTATTGCATGAATACAGCAGTAAGGAAGGCGTTCAAGAAGATATCCTAGAGATATTGCTTAACCTTAAAGGTTTGGCAGTAAATATCGAGGGTAAAGATGAAGCTTTACTTACTTTAAGTAAGTCAGGCACAGGCCCTGTTACTGCAGCAGATATCACTCATGATGGTGATGTAACCATTATGAATCCTGATCATGTTATCTGTCATTTGACAGGTAATAATGATATCAGCATGCGTATCCGCGTTGAGCGTGGTCGCGGTTATGTGCCAGCTTCGGCTCGTGCACAGACTGAAGACGATGATCGCCCAATCGGCCGTTTGTTGGTTGATGCTTCATTCTCACCTGTAGCTCGCATTGCTTACAATGTAGAAGCTGCTCGTGTAGAGCAACGTACTGATTTAGATAAACTCGTTATTGATATGACCACTAATGGTACTATCGATCCTGAGGAAGCAATTCGTCGTTCTGCAACAATTTTAGCTGAACAGCTAGATGCGTTTGTTGAATTACGTGATGTTACTGAACAGGCTGTTGTAGAAGAGAAACCGGAATTTGATCCGATTCTGTTGCGTCCTGTCGACGATTTAGAGCTAACTGTACGTTCAGCCAACTGTTTGAAGGCTGAAGCGATTCATTACATCGGAGATCTCGTACAGCGCACTGAAGTTGAGTTGCTCAAGACTCCTAATTTAGGTAAGAAATCTCTTACTGAAATTAAGGATGTATTAGCGTCTCGCGGACTGTCTTTAGGTATGCGTCTTGAAAACTGGCCTCCAGCTAGTTTAGCAGACGACCTATAAGTCCCAGGTTAGTACAGATTAAAGATTATAAGGATTAGGTCATGCGCCATCGTAAGAGTGGTCGTCAACTAAACCGCAATAGCAGTCATCGCCAAGCTATGTTTCGTAACATGGCTTGCTCAATAGTTCGTCATGAGATCATCAAGACAACTGTAGCAAAAGCGAAAGAACTGCGTCGCGTAGTTGAGCCTCTGATAACACTAGCTAAAGTAGACAGCGTTGCAAATCGCCGTTTAGCTTTCGCTCGTACCCGCGACGCTGAAGTTGTAGGTAAGTTATTTACTGAATTGGGTCCACGCTTCCAGGAACGTCCTGGTGGTTACACTCGTATTCTTAAGTGCGGTCTACGTACCGGTGATAAAGCTCCAATGGCTTTCATCGAATTAGTAGGTCGTCCTGAAGCTGCTGAAGCTGTTGAAGTTGAAGCTGCTGAGTAATTCTTAATTACTCACTTAAAAACCGAGCTTAGGCTCGGTTTTTTTATGCCTGCTATTTATAATTATTTAAATTCCTCTTGTTTATTTTTGCCATTTAATCATTCTTTTCGTTAATCATTTTCCTTTGCATTTAGGTTTGAGGGTGTTCTCGTAACCTGGCTCACTGGCTCACTGGCTCACTGGCTCACTGGCTCACTGGCTCACTGGCTCACTGGCTCACTGGCTCACTGGCTCACTGGC
>NZ_JAUOSO010000033.1:0-14313 GCF_030548905.1 Shewanella sp. 2_MG-2023 | reverse complement strand
ACAATCCAAATCATCACTGGCGTGACCGTTGATGCCAATGGCGATTACAGCATTGATGGCGTGGATATTTCAGGCCTAGTTGATGGTGACATCACTGTTGATGCTCAAGCTGTCGACCAAAACGGTCAGACTGTCACTAATGATGACACCGACAACATGGATGCGACACCAGGCTCAATTGATGTGGCATTAGTAATCAATGACGGCGCAGAAACAGCCGACATTTCAGGTACCACTACTGATGTCGCGCCAAACTCAACCGTCACCCTAACGCTCACTGATAGCGCTGGCACAGTGCAAATCATCACCGGCGTCACTGTTGATGCCAATGGCGATTACAGCATTGATGGCGTAGATATTTCAGGCTTAGTTGATGGTGACATTACCGTTGATGCCTCAGCTGTCGATCAAAACGGTCAAACCGTCACCGATGCTGACACTGACAACATGGATGCGACTGCGGGCTCTATCGACGTTGCATTAGTAATTAATGACGGCGCAGAAACCGCTGACATTTCAGGTACCACCACTGATGTGGCGCCAAATTCAACCGTCACCCTGACCCTCACCGATAGCGCTGGCACAGTCCAAATCATCACTGGCGTGACTGTCGATGCCAATGGCGATTACAGCATTGATGGCGTAGATATTTCAAGCCTGGTGGATGGTGACATTACCGTTGATGCATCAGCAGAAGATAGGAATGGAAATACCGTTGTAGCTGATGCCATCGACAATCTGGATGCCACTTCGCCGACATTAGATATTACTATTGCCGACGCAAGTTTAGAGTTTGGCGAGAGCACTCTCGTTACATTTACATTTAGCGAAAAAGTCACAAACTTTAACCTAACTGACGATATCATTGTTAACGGAGGCACATTAAGTGGACTTGTGAGTAACGATGGCGGTGAAACTTGGACTGCTACATTTACGCCAACTGATGGTTACAGTGGTTCAGCGAGCATCACTGTTAATGATGATACCTATACCGATTTATCAGGAAATCTCGGTTCAGGTGATAGTGAATCACTTACTATTGCTGACAATACTGTTGATGCTGTTGATGATGTTGTAGGTACTATATTCTCTACTGCTGCTGACTCAGCTAACAATTGGATTAGCCCAGTAAACGCAGATGGTGAGGCTGACTTTGTAATTAGTGCAAGAAATGCTGATGGTACTACGGGTGTTCTAACTTACAACGAAGGAACAAATCAACTTGGTGTTGATGGTTCTCCAAGAACCTCAGGACAAATTGCAAATCAAATAGAGTACGACTCTGCTACTGGCACTTCAGAAGCCATTGTCATCGATTTTAATGGCTTAGTTAATGAAGCTACATTTACCGTATCTAAAATGTTTGCTGACGAAAATAGTGGCGAGCAAGGTACTTGGTATGCTTATTACAATGGTCAACTCGTCGCCTCCGAGACATTTACAACAACAGAGGGCACTACCGGTACCTTTACTATCAATACCGGAAACATAGTCTTTGATCAGTTAGTTTTTGAAGCCGCACCTACAATCAGTGAAGAAAATGGTGGTTCTCCATTAGCTGACTCTTCTGATTATTATCTTGATTCCGTCACGGTTACAGGTCCTGCGCTAGTTGATGCATTTGTGGTTCAAGAAGATCAAACTTTAGTTATAACTGATATTGCTGATGGCTTATTAGCAAATGATACCGATGCACAAGGTCATAGTTTCAATATCAGTCATATCAATGGAACAACATTCACACCAGGACAAGCGGTCACATTAACCAGTGGCGCAATCGTCACAATTAATGCTAACGGTACTTATACTTATGACGTAAATGGTGCTTTTGACTCCTTAACTGCAGGTGAATTGGATACAGATACTTTCACTTACACTATTACAGACCAATATGGTGCTGTAGATACTGCTACTGTCACTATAAATATTGTTGGTGTCAATAATGCGCCAGAGCCTGTTACTGACAATTTTGCCATAATTGAAAATGAGCTTTTAACATTCACAACCGACGATCTGATTAACAATGATAACGATGCTGAAAATGATACTTTGACCGTCAGTGGTTTTGCTCCTGATGCATCAGATACAAGTATGATTGATGCAAACGAGGGTGGCGCCTCATTCACAACCGCATTAGGCGGCACTATCACCATCAATGCAGATGGCACTTATAGCTACCAAGCGCCTAGCTTAATTCATAACGCCGGTGATGTAATCGTTGATACGTTCTACTATCAAGTCACTGACGGTACAGGCAATTCAAGCTGGACAGCCATCACTATTGATGTAACAGATACTGCGCCAACCGCTGTAGACGATCTAGATAGTATTGGTTTTGGTGGAACTGCTTATGGCAATGTAATAACAGGAGCTGGAACTGATGGTTCTGGCGTCGATACTATCGGAGCTGATGCTACTACGGTTAAGAGCGTGTCATTTGATAATACTACCTACTCCAATTTTGATTCTGATGGCAATCTTACAATCGTGACCGACAAGGGTATTTTGATTGTCAATCAAGACGGCAGTTATACCTATGAGTCGACTCAAACAGATACTATTGCAGAAAGTTTTGATTACAACGACCTACTCAATAGTAACGGTATTTCATTAAGTGGCATCAATGATGTTAACAGCCTAGATTTAACCAATTTAGACGCACCTGGTACAAATATTGGTAGCAATGGAAGTCGTTTGGGCGTTGGTGGTAATGTAATCAATAACTCAGAAGCTATGATTATTGATTTAGGTACTGACGACAACTTTACTGAAGCGACGATTGGATTGAATGGGGTCAATGGTTCTGACGTAGCGACTTGGACAGCCTATGCTGCGGATGGTACTACCGTGGTGGCAACAGGAAGCACGACTAACAATAGTATCAACATTATTAGTAATACAGCATTCCAGTATATTGTCTTAACCGCTGGCAATGGCAGTTATGGCTTAAACAGCTTAACTGCAACATCTGTCGGAGATGGCGTATTAAGTTCAGAAGACTTTAACTACATTCTTGAAGATATTGATGGAGACACTTCTGAAGCGACATTAACCGTCAACCAGGATTCAACGCCTATAGCTGACACTGACAGTCAAACTGTGTCAGAAGCTGGACTGGTTGAAGGTACAGAGGAAGGCAGTAATTCCCATATTGCTACGGGTAACTTATTAGATAATGACTCAGGAGTTAGTGCTTCAACCTTAATCACATCTATAGATGGTCAAAGTGCGACTAACGGTATCATAACTATTAATACCGCCAATGGCACGTTAACCGTTTATACCGAAGATGGTGCTGGTATACGTGCAGGTGACTACCAGTACGAACTCACGAACACTAATAACACAAGTACTGATTTACTCGAAAGCTTTAACTATATTATCGAAAATAGCAGTGGTGATTCGAGTAATGCTAACCTTGATATAACCATCGTTGATGATATGCCAATTGCCAATGATGTGACTCAAAATCTACAAACGATATCAGCACCTATAGCAACCAATTTAACCTTCGTACTCGATGTGTCTGGCAGTATGGATGGCAATGCAGGTAATGGTAAAACTTACCTTGAAACAGCCGTAGAATCGTTAACTGCACTGATTAATGAAGTAGATAAAACCGGTAACGTAAATATACAAATCATCACATATTCAAGTGGTACGGCTAATTCAGGTTGGTTACTCGATGATATTGATGGTGCGATTAATTACTTAAACAGTTTAGTCGCAGGTGGTGGTACTAACTATGCAGCTGCAATTAATACTGTAATGAATAGCGGGGATATACCCACTGGCTCAGATCAAGATTTTGTCTACTTTATTTCTGATGGCGTACCAACTGGTGGTCAATCAGTAGACACAGATTTACAAAGTGAATGGCAAACTTACGTTCAAGATAATTATGATATTTCTTTTGGTATCGGTATCGGAAATGCTGTCTTAGATGCCTTACTGCCAATTTCTTTCCCTGAAGTTGACGGAAATGAAGAATATGCCATTGTCGTAGACGACGCAGATGACCTTACCAGTACCATTTTAAACTACTTCGATAACAGTACGATTGTAGGTGATTTGGGGCTGCTTGCAGGCAATAGTACAACTGGTGTATTAATTGGTGCAGATGGTGGCCGTGTTGATACTGTCATAATAGACGGTGTGACGTATACCTATGACCCAGCAAATCCTGAGCAAATATTAACGACTGACTTTGGTGGAATATTTACCATTAACTTTGAAACGGGTGAGTACAACTATTTCATTGAAGTTAACAAGAACATTATCAACGAACAGGAAACGATAGAAGTTCAAGTTGTTGATAATGACGGTGATACTGGGTCATTATCATTAATAATCGAACTTGATTACTATGCGGGTCTTGATGCCAACGTTAATAACATCATTACTAACCAAGCTGATGGCTCAACACTCAATATTGATGCTGCTTACTTAACTCACGGTGATGCGACACCTGATTCAGCAGCGATTACCTCTGTTGACGGTGGCGCGACTTTAGCTAACGGCGTTGTAACGCTTGATAACGCTAATGATGGTGATTCGTTCAACTACACCCTTGAAGGTAATGGTGCGTCAGATAGTGCTGAAGTCACTGTTGACTACCAAACATCTACCACGCTTACTGGTACTCATGAAAACGATATAATTATAGGTAAGTCTACTCAGAGTGGAACGCAAGCAATTGTTAATGCTACAGTAAAATCAGGTAACACCTATAATGCTACCAACCAATTTGGCTTTGAAGTTGCGGCGCTTGCAGCAGGCTTATCTGTCACTCAAATTCAAATTGATTTACGAGCTGGGACAGATGGCAATGCTACCTTCGATATTAGTGACACGACAATAGCTGTAGGTAGTGACTCTGTTGGTATTACAGATTCTGCAAGTGACATTTTTGCAGCGATGACATCTGACAATTCAGTATTAACCATGAACTTTACTGATGGTGACTTTAGCTCTGGAGACTCTTTCTGGTTTGCCTTTGACACAGATAGTCTAGGTAATGATGTCGGTAGCGACTTAGCGGCACAATTTGTCACCTTCACCATAACCCTAAGCGATGGAAGCAGCCAAACTGCAACCTATGTTGATGATGGGCAAAGTGGATCTTCAGGTCAGGTCTATTTTTCTGACAGTGTTCTAGATGGCGGTGCTGGTGATGACGTCTTAATTGCTGGCGATGGTAATGATTTACTCATTGGCGGTGAAGGTGATGACCTATTAATCGGTGGTTTAGGAGATGATTTACTCATCGGTGGCGACGGTAACGATACCTATACCTGGTTAGCAAGTGAAATGGGTAATGACGTTATAGAAGGCTTTGATATCAATTCTGATACGTTAGATTTGAGTGATTTATTGCAAGGTGAAAATACCGATAACCTCTCTGATTTCTTAAGTCTTTCATTTGCAGACGGTAATACCACTATTTCAATAGATGCAGACAACGATAATGTTGTAGATCAAGTCATTGTATTGAATGGGGTTGATTTATCTGATGCTAATAATTATTCCACAACCGATGACGGCGTAATAATTAACGGTCTGCTTGATGATGGTGCGCTCATTGTCGACACCGAACCAGCCGTCTCAGCCCAGAGTTCGGCTTTTGACCCGTTAGATAACGCCCCAGATGGTAATATTATTCCTTAAATACAACACTTTGTTGACGCTACGTAGTAATATGTAAGCGTCAATCAAAGAGATTGTTAATAATTATAAATATGAAGGATCTATATTAGGTGCCAGCAACTGCATCAAACAATCAAGAACAGTGGACGATTTCAGCGTCTCAACGTACCACTGTGGATCCATTACTTGATTGTTTAGTCTTAATGACAGAACATTTTGGTTCTCCATGCTCAAGTGATTCACTTGCGGCAGGCTTACCATTGACCAGTTCCGTCATCACACCAGAGTTGCTGCCACAAGCTGCAGCTCGAGGCGGTTTGTCGGCAAAATTAACCCGCAAAGATCTTAATCAAATCTCTAATATTTTGATGCCATGCATTCTGTTATTAAAGGATAAAAAAGCCTGTATTTTACGCAGCATTGATATTGATGCCGATAAAGCGGTTATTCAGTTACCTGAAACGGGTGGACAAGAATCGTTAACAATAGAAGAGTTAGAAACGCTCTATGTTGGCTACCTATTTTTAGTGAAGCAAGAATTTCGCGGTGATAATAGTTTTGATGTACATATCCATGACAATAAAACTCATTGGTTACTGCAAAGTATTAAAGATTCAGCACCTATTTATCGCGATGCTTTAATTGCTTCTGTATTGGTCAATTTATTTGCATTGGTTTCACCGCTATTTATCATGAATGTCTATGATAAAGTTGTACCTAATTTAGCCTTTGAATCGCTATGGGTTTTAGCTATTGGTGCAAGTATTGCCTATTTATTCGACCTCATTTTGCGTCAATTACGTAGCTATCTAATTGATGTTGCAGGCAAGAAAGTCGATATAATCGTCTCATCGAAACTCTTTGCTAAAGCTATTGGTATCCCATTATCTAAGCGTTCGCCCAGTGTCGGTGGCATGGCTCGACAACTGAGTGAATTTGATAGTATTCGAGAAATATTAACGTCTGCGACTATCACAACACTAGTCGACCTCCCTTTTGCACTCTTATTCGTCACAATTATCTATATTGTCGCAGGTGACTTAGCGATTATTCCTATTATTGCTGGCATCATCATCATCGGATTTACCCTTTATATCCAACCACGCTTAAAAGCCGCCATCGAAGAAAGCAATCGTTTTTCTAGCCTTAAACATGGCCATCTCATTGAAAGCCTTACCGCACTAGAGTCAATTAAAGCCAATGGTGCTGAAGGGTTAGTTCAAAAGAGTTGGCAACAAATGATCGGTCATACCGCTAACTGGCAACTAAAGTCGAAAAAACTCTCAAATGCTGTCAGTAATGTGGCGAATTTTGTGGTGCAGTTCACCGTGGTTTGCGTGGTGATTTTAGGTGTATATCGCGTTGCAGAAAATGAAATTTCGATGGGTGGGATTATCGCTGCGGTGATGCTTTCTAGCCGTGCAATATCGCCGATGGCGCAACTTGCTGGTCTCATTACTCGCGGAAACCAAACAGCCAGCTCACTTCGCCAACTTGATGAAGTGATGAATCAAGAAGAAGAATTTGAGAATAAAGGCCACTTAGTCAGCAAACAACGTCTACACGGTAAAATTGATGCTGATAACGTCGCCTTTAGCTTCCCTGAAGCTGAAAAGCCAGTTCTGCACCCACTATCAATACACATTAAACCAGGTGAACGAGTTGCCATCATTGGTAGAAATGGTTCAGGTAAAAGTACCTTAGCAAAGCTATTAGTGAGTTTATACAAGCCAACACAAGGTAGCCTTCGCTATGACGGCTTAGACACTGGGCAAATACACCCTAGTGATTTACGTAAGAACTTTGGCTACTTGCCACAAGATGTGACTCTGTTTCATGGCTCGATCAAAGATAATATTCTTTTTGGTACTCGCCAAGTCACTGAACACCAATTAATTAGAGCTGTACAGTTATCAGGTGTGAGTATGTTCACCAATCTTGAAGCTGAAGGATTGGATCAACAAGTGGGTGAAGGTGGTTTAGCATTAAGCCGCGGGCAGCGACAAACAGTCGCATTAGCCAGAGCAACGCTAAATGATCCACCTATATTACTAATGGATGAGCCTACTGCCAGCCTGGATGCTCGCGCTGAAAAACAATTTATTCGCTCGATGGAGCATGTAAGTAAAGATAGAACGCTATTACTCATAACCCATAAAATGCACCTATTACGTTTGGTTGACCGTATTATTGTTTTGGATAAAGGTCATGTTGTTGCTGACGGACCTAAAGATAGTGTCCTTGAAAAGATCAATAATGGGTTATTGGCGGGAGTGCGAACTTAATGTCGAACAAGCTCTCAAGCCATGACTTAGAAATGGTAGATGATGTTTATGGCGCCATTATGACCGATGCACCTAGCGGCCATCGGTTAATCATATGGTCTCTTACTGCGATGACGATCTGTTTTTTCATCTGGGCTTATTTCTCTGAACTTGATCAAGTCACCTCTGGCATGGGCAAAGTCATCCCATCTTCTCAAGTACAACTTATTGATAGTTTAGATGGCGGTGTACTCCAAGAAATTTATATACAAGAAGGCATGATTGTCACTAAAGGTCAGCCTTTAGTTAAAATTGATGATATTCGCTTTCGCTCTGATTTTGCTCAACAAGAACAAGAAGTCTATAGCCTACAAACCAATGTCATACGCTTGCGATCTGAATTAGACAGTATCGTGATTTCAGATATGACTTCAAACTGGCGTGAGCAGGTAAAAATAACCAAACAACCTTTGATTTTCCCTGATGAAATCATCGAAGGTGAACCTAACTTAGTCAAGAACCAACAAGCAGAATACTCAGGCCGTTTAGACAACCTCAGTAACCAATTAGAAATATTAGTGCGACAAATACAACAGCGACAACAAGAAACAGAAGAGCTGTCATCAAAAATTACGACACTAACTAAAAGCTACCAACTGATTTCACGTGAACTCGAATTGACCAAGCCATTAGCGCAAAAAGGTATTGTACCTGAAGTCGAACTATTAAAATTAGAACGCACGGTAAACGACATTCAAGGCGAGCTAAAGACGTTACGATTACTGCGACCTAAATTAAAAGCGACCATGGATGAAGCGATCCTCAAGCGCCGTGAAGCCGTATTTGTCTATGCGGCAGATTTACGCGCTCAACTTAATGAGATGCAAACAAAATTATCACGTATGAACCAAGCTCAAATCGGTGCATTCGATAAAATTAGTAAATCGATAATAACATCACCAGTAAACGGTACGATTAAAACTCTACATATGAATACCTTAGGCGGAGTCGTCCAGCCTGGTGAAGAAATCATTGAAATTGTTCCTTCAGAAGATAAATTGCTAATTGAAACTAAAATCACCCCACAGGATATCGCATTTTTGCACCCTGGCCTGCCCGCTATAGTTAAAGTAACTGCTTATGATTTCACGCGTTATGGCGGCCTAAAGGGCACAGTTGAACATATCAGTGCCGATACCAGTCAAGATGAAGAAGGCAACAGTTTTTACACGATTAGAGTAAGAACTGCTGAGTCAAATTTAATAAAAAATGATGGCACAAAGATGCCAATTATTCCGGGAATGCTCACGTCAGTAGATGTCATCACCGGGAAAAGAACTATCCTTGAGTATATATTGAACCCGATTTTACGGGCAAAAGAGACAGCACTTAGAGAGAATTAGCCAAAAAGCCGGGAGGGTTTTTTACATGAGAATCAACATTAACCAATGCAAAAGCTTAAACATAATAGCATTGGCAATGTCAGCAATATTTGTCGCACCCATGCTTAACGCTCAGTCGTTAGAGCAGGCTGTTGCACATACTTTGGATACCAATCCAGAGCTTAGAATAGCGTTTAATCGCTTCAAAGCTCGCGAAGAGCAAGTCAATCAAGCCATTGCTGGTTATATGCCAACTGTAGATTTAACAGGGGCCTATGGATGGGAACAAACTGATAGTCCTTCAACGCGTCGTAAAAGACAACCAGGTAATGAAAACCTAGATGAAGGCGTCATGGAGCTTGAACGAGGAGAAGCTGGTTTTAGTATCAAACAAATGCTGTTTGATGGTTTCTATACCAGTAGTGAAGTCGATCGCTACTCATTCGAAGCAAGCTCAGAGCAGTGGGCTTTATTCGCTGCTGCAGAAGATATTGCACTTGAAGTCAGCAAAGTTTATATGAACTACATAAAAGCAGAACAACTGTTAGTTCTGTCTGAAAAAAATCTGAAAAGTCATCAAGATATTTATGCGCAAATTAAAGAACGCACTGACTCCGGTCTTGGTTCAATTGCAGACTTATCTCAGATCTCAGGTCGTTTAGCGCGAGCCAATGCCAATGTAATAGCAGCTAGAAATAACTTATCTGATGCTAAAGCTCAGTATATTCGCATTGTAGAAACAACACCTGACAATTTAGTGACTCCAGTACCTGATATGGACTTACTGCCGCAGAATGTCGCAGAAAGTGTTGTTATGGCACAAGATAATCATCCTATTCTTAAATCTGCTAGTAGCGATATTAAAGCAGCAGATAGAGAGCGTAGTTCGGCACAATCTAACTATTACCCTAAATTCTCATTAGAGCTAAATGGTAATTGGAATAACGATGTCGATGGTGAGGATGGTTATGGTACTGGCACTACATTAGATCCTTACGTCAATGGTTACAGTAATGACCTTGTCGGTATGGTTAGAGTTAAGTACAACTTATTTTCGGGCGGTAAAGATTTAGCTCGAGAAAAGGAAGCCGCTTACAAAATTAACGAAGCAAAAGAAATCCGCCAACGTGCGCATCGCCAAGTTGTCGAAGGTGTGCATTTGTCTTGGAATGCTTATGAGATGCTTGCACCCCAAAAGCAATATATTCGAGACCATGTTATCGCTTCAAAAGATACTCAAGTCGCTTACGCGCAGCAGTTTAACTTAGGTCAACGCAGCTTATTAGATCTGCTTGATACTGAAAATGAGTTGTTTCAAGCCCGTAAAGACTACTTACAAACTGAATTCGATGAAACCATTGCTAAATACCGTTTATTGAATGCTACAGGGAGATTACTTGATTCATTAAGAGTTACTCGCCCGGATATTTGGCAAGGGGAACGTGAATATGAAGGGGGAGTAAAATAATGAAATATGTACTTTTACTGCTCACAATATCACTGACTTTTGGTTGCTCGATGCGCGATATTGTTTCAATGGACACACAAACTCAGCAAGAATTTGATCTTAATGACAATGACAGTGATGGCGTTATCATGGCAAGAGAACGCTGTGTAGAAACCGTCATCGGTGCTGACATAGATAATTATGGCTGTCCTACTGTCAGTGATATTAACGAACGACAAGAACTGCAAATTCTATTTGATAATGACTCTGCTGATATTAATCCACGCTACTATCAGCAGATAGAAAAAGTAGCACAACTGATGAAAATGTACCCCAATAGCATCGTCGCTATAGAGGGACATTGCAGTAAAACTGGATCCTATGAGCATAACTTAGCATTATCACAAGCTCGGGCTGACAATGTGGTTAGTGTGCTTACAGAAACCTTTGGAATTGAAGCTTCACGCCTAAGTGCCACTGGTTACAGCTATGATAAACCTATTGTTCTCAGTGAAACCCCTGAGGCTAATGAAGCCAATAGAAGAGTCATGGCAGAAGTGACAGGTGATGATACAAAAACCGATATGAAGTGGCATATTTATAGCGTTGATCAATAAAACCTGTCACTAAAAGGAGCTCATTTTTGCAGGGTAAGGGTCGAAAATTCCTGGTCGGAGTAAAACATATCTACCGGTACCCTTTGTTGGCATCGGTATTTATCGTATCAGGTCTTTTTGCAGCAGCCCCTGCACAAATTGATGCTCAAAAAACCATTAGCGCCTTATCGAATCAATATGGTGAACGCGCAGGTAAACGAGCTAAAGCTTGGTTTAAAATCGTTAATGATGCTCAACAACTTGATGATATTACCAAGCTTGAAAAAGTGAACGGCTTTTTTAATTTATTTAAGTTTGTCGATGATAGCGTACTTTGGGGAGAGTCTAATTACTGGGCTTCACCAATGGAGTTTATCGGCGTTAGCGCTGGCGATTGCGAAGATTTTTCTATCGCAAAGTACTTCACCTTGTTACAAGTGGGCATTCCTGAAGAAAAGCTCAGGATAACAATGGTTAAAGCGACCTCAGTTAATCAGTATCATATGGTGTTGGCATACTATGAAACACCAGGTTCAGTGCCTTTAGTATTGGATAACCTTGATCCAGTGATTAAGCCTGCAACTAAAAGAAGCGATTTATTACCTGTTTATAGTTTTAATGGTAAACAGTTATGGCTCAATAAAGAGAAAGGCAGAGGTGTACTCGCGGGTTCCTCCTCACGTCTTGAAAAATGGAATGATTTACAACTTAGGTTGGGTATCGACAGATTGCGTCAACCCAAGCAAAAAATGGAGTAGTGGCCAAGATGACCCTTTTTCGTCAAATCTATGCGTTGCTTTTTGGTTTATTTTTACTCGTCGTAACCAGCTTAGGTTATGTACAGTTTACTGAAACTCAAAGTTTTCTCATCAAGCAAATGGAATCAGACTTAAACAATGCCAGTCACTCGCTAGGCATTATGCTGGTTCCCGCTCTAGAGAATGGTGATGATGTCGCAGCTGAAACTTTAGTCAACGTGATATTTGAGGGGGGTTACTACCAGCAAATCAAACTCACATGGCTCGTCGATGGTAAGCAACAAGCATGGAACAATGCCATTCGAATTGAAGGTGTGCCTCAATGGTTCATCGATTTAAACCTATTTAACACTATCACTAAAGAAAGTGTTATCACTTCAGGCTGGTTACAACTGGCTAAAATTGAAATAACCGCTCACCCAGGGTTTGGCTACCATGAACTTTGGCGCATTATTTCAAATACCATCATTATATTTTCAATTCTTTTTTTACTCGCCATAGTGTGTGCGCGTTTTGGCCTGAGTTATATATTAAAACCACTCAATTCACTGTCTAAACACGCTCAACAAATTGCTAATCGTCAATTTGGCCCTGACATGCCAGCGCCTAAAACCAAAGAGTTAAAAGAACTTGTTAGCGCATTTAACAGCATGTCAGCTCAACTTAAGCAGGTGTTTAATTCATTAGATGAAGAAGTATCGGCATTACGTAAGAAAAACCTCGTAGATCAAGTCTCTGGCCTTCCTAACCGACAATATATGGTCAGTCGAATCAATGGTTGGTTAGCAGAGCCTAGCAGTGGCGCTATTTTCCTCGCTAAATTTGACTGGTTAGAAGAAGTACACAGCAAGTACGGCTATCAAGTTCGTGATGAAACCATCAAGCTACTGTCACAAAAACTCGAACATTATTTGGATGAAGTCGCCCCTTCAGTGATTGCCAGAATTGCAGCGTATGAATTTGCATTCTTAATCTCAGATGTTGAACACGATCAACTGACTAAATATCTACAAACCTTACTTAGAACCTTAAACAAGGAAATTTCTAAAGCAGGCTGTAAACCAAATGAAGGTTTTGCGATAGGAGTCGCTGAGCGAAGTGGTCATATGACAGTGAGTGACATTTTAGCTCAAGCAGATAACGCACTACAAAAGTCACTTACCGACAATAAAGTCTTCCACTGGTTTGAAACCACTGAACATCAATTGTTTAGCCGTGAACAATGGCGTGATAATTTAACTGATGCTATTCAGAACAAGAAATTCCAGTTTAGATGGCAGCCTGTATTGCTTACCGAAAATGAAGAAGTTTGCCAACGAGAAGTATATTGCCAGCTTCAGGTGAACGATAAGCTTCAGCATGCAGGCCAATTTATGCCTTATGTTGAGCTGCTTTCATTAGGCACCTTATTAGATCAATGTTTAATCGAAACCGTCATTGAAAACCGATTGCTTGAGCGAAATTATGAACCGTTAGCCATTAATCTAACCTTCCAAAGTATCAGTGATCCTCATTTCCACTCTTGGTTGCAAAACCTTCTGCGAAATAGCCACTTCCCTGAACGGATATGCTTTGAAATTCCTGAAGCCAGTGTCTATAGTGATTTAGAAAACTGCGAAAGCCTCTGCAATATTATTAGAGATAATGGAGCTAAATTTGGTATTGACCACTTCGGTCGCCAATTTGGTTCTATGAGCTACTTACAAAGCTTAAGACCAAGTTATGTGAAACTCGATCAATCCTTTGCTTATATGGAAGACGATCAGCACAATACTGAACTATGTCGCGCCCTTGCCAATGTCGCTAAGGGGTTAGACATTCAAGTGATTGTCACCGGTATTCAACAACAAACGCAGTTGGATCGTTTTGCATCAATGCGTCTAGATGCCTACCAAGGCTTTATCGCTCCGCCTATCGCAATTACATTTTAACGCGAGAGAATTTAAAGCAAGAGAATAAAAGAAAACCACGCAATTGCGTGGTTTTTTATGGATAAAGAATTTATAGATGAAGAACCCATGCGACAAAGCAATACTTCAGCTCATCCTATGAAATAAAACCAAGTTAACCTTAAGAAATGCAGTAACAAACATTAAATTTCAGACACAAAAAAGCCACTCATTGAGTGGCTTTTTTGTTTATGTGGTCGGTGATAGAGGATTCGAACCTCTGACCCTCTCGTCCCAAACGAGATGCGCTACCGGGCTGCGCTAATCACCG
>NZ_JAUOSO010000032.1:0-15689 GCF_030548905.1 Shewanella sp. 2_MG-2023 | reverse complement strand
GGTGTTGTAGCTAAAATCGTTGCTTAATAGCGACCTTTAGTTAACACTTTAAAAAGGAAGCTTCGGCTTCCTTTTTTTGTTTTATAGATTTTTTTTAACTTTTGCTTATGTTCTCTAGTGTCGACCTTGCGAACTGACTAGAATAAGAATACAATCTATGGCCGATTTTTGACCCTGAGCTGATGCTTTTCGTGGCTAAACTCGGAAGTACTATTTGATAAAATGGTACATATTTATCAAATTTAAGCTCAGGTCTTAGTGAGTAACGGAACCAACCGATGACGACAAATACTGAAAACCAGAATAATTCTCTGGATATTGTTAAGTGGGGCATTGCAGTTATATTGATTGCCGCCGCTGTTATTGGCAACCAAGCATTTGGCGAAGCCAGTGTTGTAGTACGCGCATTAGGCGTAATTGTTGCCTTTGTAATTGCAGGCTTTATTGCTCTGCAAACGGTAAAGGGTAAAGAAGCTTTATCTTTTGCTCGTGAAGCTCACATTGAAGTACGTAAAGTGGTTTGGCCTACGCGTCAAGAAGCGCTGAACACAACATTCATTGTTCTTGCTGCAACAGCTGTCGTAGCCGTTATCCTTTGGGGTTTCGACTGGGTACTATTGCGCGTTGTTAACCTAATTACTGGCGTATAGGCATTTACATGACTGAAGCAACAGAAGCAAAAAAAAGATGGTATGTCATTCAAGCATTCTCAGGCTATGAAGGCCGAGTAGTAAAAACATTGCTTGAACATATTAAGATGCACAACATGGAAGATTACTTTGCAGAGGTATTAGTACCGACTGAAGAAGTAGTTGAAATGCGTGATGGTCAACGTCGCAAGAGCGAACGTAAATTCTTCCCTGGCTATGTATTAGTCCAAATGGAAATGAATGACGAAAGCTGGCACTTAGTGAAAAGCATTCCACGAGTAATGGGCTTCATTGGTGGGACTTCAGATCGTCCAGCACCAATCTCAGACAAAGAAGCGGATGCCATTCTTCAGCGTTTACAAGATACCGTTGAGTCTCCTACTCATCGCGTTATGTTTGAACCTGGTGAAGTTGTTCGTGTTAACGATGGTCCATTTGCTGACTTTAATGGCACCATTGAAGAAGTCGATTACGATAAGAACCGCGTTAAGGTTTCAGTAATGATCTTCGGTCGTTCTACTCCAGTTGAGTTAGACTTCCAGCAAGTTGAAAAGAACTGATTAAATTAAATACAAATAGTATTTGTTTGCGGGTGCGGATTTTAGTATAATCCGCACCCGTTGTTTTCAAGGGGAGCTCATTGGCATGTAGCCGATAGCGTTTGAACCCAAATTGAGGAAATGTCGACATGGCAAAGAAAATTGAAGCTTATATTAAGCTACAAGTAGCAGCCGGTGCTGCAAACCCGTCTCCACCAGTTGGTCCTGCTCTAGGTCAAAAAGGTGTGAACATCATGGAATTCTGTAAAGCATTCAACGCTCGTACTGAAAAGTTCGACAAAGGTATGCCGATTCCTGTTGTTATCACTGTATACAACGATCGTTCTTTCACGTTCGAAACTAAGACTCCTCCTGCATCTTTCTTATTATTGAAAGCTGCCGGTCTTAAGTCTGGTTCTGGCCGTCCAAATACCGAAAAAGTTGGAACTATCAAGCGCAGCGCTGTTCAGGAAATTGCTGAAACAAAAGCGACTGATATGACTGGTGCCGATGTTGAAGCGATGATGCGTTCAATTGAAGGTACTGCACGTTCAATGGGTTTGGTAGTAGAGGACTAATATAATGGCAAAGCTAACTAAGCGCATGCGCGTAATCCGCGAGAAAATCGACGGAACTAAAAGCTACGATATCAATGAAGCTGTTTCTTTATTAAAAGAACTTGCTACTGCTAAATTCGTAGAAAGTGTTGACGTTGCTGTTAACCTAGGTATTGATCCTCGTAAATCAGATCAAAACGTTCGTGGCGCTACAGTATTACCACATGGTACTGGCCGTGAAGTTCGTGTTGCTGTGTTCACACAGGGCGCAAACGCTGAAGCAGCTAAAGAAGCTGGTGCAGAGTTAGTTGGTATGGACGAACTAGCTGCACAAGTTAAAGCTGGCGAAATGAACTTCGACGTAGTTATCGCATCTCCAGATGCAATGCGCGTTGTTGGTCAGTTAGGTCAAATCTTAGGCCCACGTGGTCTAATGCCTAACCCAAAAACTGGTACAGTAACGCCAAATGTTGCTGAAGCAGTTAAAAATGCCAAAGCCGGTCAAGTTCGTTACCGTAACGACAAGAATGGCATCATCCACACTACTATCGGTAAAGTGGATTTTGAACCAGCACAGCTTAAAGAAAACTTAGAAGCGTTAGTCGCAGCACTGAAAAAGGCTAAGCCTGCAGTTGCTAAAGGCGTATACGTGAAAAAAGTTAGCATCTCTACCACTATGGGTGCAGGTGTAGTTATCGACCAGGGTACTCTGGAAGAAGCTAAGTAATATACAAAGCGAGCGTATTAGTCTATAATGCGCGCACTTTGTGGGTTGAGGTCTGTTTTCGACAATGTTGAAAACAGGTTTCCGTCCAAGACCGTAGGTGTTTTCTTAGGATAACTTAATTTCCTACGTAGACGGTGTCAGACCCCCCAGATAGATTTTGTTCTGCTGGAAATCTGCACCGTAAGTCGTTAAACACATAAGTGTTTAATATGGTAAATACTAGGGATATCCCTAGGTAGAATCCAGGAGTAAAGCCAATGGCATTAAGACTCGAAGACAAAAAAGCGATTGTTGCTGAAGTCAACGAAGCAGCCAAAGGTGCTTTATCTGCAGTTGTAGCCGATTCACGCGGTGTAACTGTAGGTGATATGACCGGTCTGCGTAAAGCAGCTCGTGAAGCTGGTGTTTATGTACGTGTAGTACGTAATACATTAGTTAAACGCGCTGTAGTTGGTACTGATTTTGAGTGCCTATCTGACACGTTTACTGGTCCTACTTTAATTGCATTTTCTACTGAGCACCCAGGTGCTGCAGCGCGTCTTCTAAAAGATTTCGCAACTGCACAAGAAAAGTTTGAAATTAAAGCAGCAGCCTTTGAAGGGGAAGTAATCCCTGCAGCAGATATTGATCGTTTAGCGAAATTACCAACTTACGACGAAGCACTAGCTCAGTTGATGATGACTATGAAAGAAGCATCTGCTGGCAAGTTTGTTCGTACATTGGCCGCTCTTCGCGATCAAAAAGAAGCAGCTTAATATTTTATTAGCCGCTTAAATTTATTGAATTCAGTACAATAGGAATTTTTTGTTATGTCTATCACAAAAGACCAAATCTTAGAAGCTTTCGCAGAAATGTCTGTAATGGAAGTTGTTGAACTTATCGAAGCAATGGAAGAAAAATTCGGCGTTTCAGCTGCTGCAGCAGTAGTTGCTGGCGGCGCAGAAGGCGGCGCAGCTGCTGCTGAGCAAACCGAATTTGACGTTGTTATGACTTCTTTCGGTGCTAACAAAGTTGCTGTTATTAAAGCACTTCGTGGCGCTACAGGTCTTGGCCTGAAAGAAGCTAAAGCTATGGCTGAATCTGCACCAGTTGCAGTTAAAGAAGCTATCACTAAAGAAGAAGCAGAAGCCCTTAAAGGCGATCTAGAAGCTGCTGGCGCTGAAGTAGAAGTTAAGTAAGTTATACTCTAACTTACCACCTCCCGAGAAATCGGGCGGAGGCTGGCGGTTTTTTAACCGTCGGCCTTTTTTGCGCTATATGCGCAGGCGATTTTTTATTCACCGTTTGTCGCCAGTTATTAGCAGTTCCTAGCAGAGATTACTGGTTAGGTTCTTGCCATCAACGGTGATGGGCAAACGTGCTGTTATAATACTTATATTATTTCAGTCTTGGTCACATCTCGTAAGTAGAGGAAACCCATGGTTTACTCCTATTCTGAAAAGAAGCGTATTCGTAAAGACTTTGGCAAACGTCAAAAAGTTTTGGATATTCCGTACCTATTGTCTATTCAGTTAGACTCTTTTAAGAAGTTCACCGATCAAGATCCTACGGGTGAACGCGGCTTTGAAGCTGCATTCCGTAGCGTTTTTCCCATCAAGAGCTTTTCTGGCAATTCTGAACTGCAATATGTCAG
Organism: Shewanella sp. 2_MG-2023; assembly: GCF_030548905.1. Taxonomy (NCBI): domain Bacteria; kingdom Pseudomonadati; phylum Pseudomonadota; class Gammaproteobacteria; order Alteromonadales; family Shewanellaceae; genus Shewanella; species Shewanella sp. 2_MG-2023. Next base: position 11,583 of record NZ_JAUOSO010000032.1, on the reverse strand, counting down.
TTACAAGCTAGGCGAGCCAGTTTTTGATGTGAAAGAGTGTCAGATCCGCGGTGTTACATATTCAGCGCCATTACGCGTGAAATTGCGTATGGTTTTATATGACCGTGAAGCTGCGCCAGGCACAGTTAAAGATATTAAAGAACAAGAAGTCTACATGGGTGATATCCCATTAATGACTGATAACGGTACTTTTGTTATCAATGGTACTGAGCGTGTTATCGTGTCTCAGTTACACCGTTCACCTGGTGTATTCTTTGATCATGACCGTGGTAAAACCCACTCTTCTGGTAAGGTGCTATATAACGCACGTATTATTCCTTACCGTGGTTCATGGCTTGACTTTGAATTTGATCCAAAAGATGCCTTATTTGTACGTATTGACCGTCGTCGTAAATTACCAGCGACGATCATGCTACGTGCATTAGAGTTTTCTACTCAAGAAATCTTAGACTTATTCTTCGAACGTATTCAGTTCAAGATTAAACAAGATTCACTTGTTATGGCACTTGTGCCTGATCGCCTCCGTGGTGAGACAGCAAGTTATGACATTAAAGATTCTGAAGGCAAATTACTTGTTGAATCTGGTCGTCGTATTACTGCTCGTCATATTAAGCAGCTTGAAAAAACCAATACAACTGAACTTGAAGTACCAGTTGACTATATCGTTGGTAAATACGCTGCTCAAGATTACATCGATACAGATACTGGTGAAGTACTTGTTAGCGCAAATGCTGAAATCACCCTTGAAGACCTAGCTAAACTTTCTTTAGCGGGTATCAAAGACGTTGATACATTGTTTATCAACGATTTGGATCATGGTGCATACATCTCAGACACATTACGCATTGATTCAACAACTAACCGCTTAGAAGCATTAGTTGAGATCTACCGTATGATGCGTCCTGGTGAGCCACCAACCAAAGATGCTGCTGAAGGCTTATTCCAGAACTTGTTCTTCAGTGAAGAACGTTATGACTTATCTAAAGTAGGTCGTATGAAGTTCAACCGTCGTCTTGAGATTGCTGATGATGAAGGTGCTGGCGTACTGTCTAAAGAAGACATCGTACACGTTATGAAGAAAATCATCGAAATCCGTAACGGTTACGATGAAGTCGATGATATTGACCATCTAGGTAACCGTCGTATTCGTAGCGTAGGTGAAATGGCTGAAAACCAATTCCGTGTTGGTCTAGTTCGTGTTGAGCGTGCTGTTCGTGAACGTCTATCTTTAGGCGATCTGAATGAGCTTATGCCACAAGATCTAATTAACGCTAAGCCTATCTCTGCGGCAGTGAAAGAATTCTTTGGTTCTTCACAATTGTCACAGTTCATGGATCAAAACAACCCGTTGTCAGAAGTAACGCATAAGCGTCGTATTTCTGCTCTTGGTCCTGGTGGTTTAACACGTGAACGTGCTGGTTTCGAAGTACGTGACGTACATCCAACTCACTACGGTCGTTTGTGTCCGATTGAAACGCCAGAGGGACCAAACATTGGTCTAATTAACTCATTGGCAAGTTTCGCGCGTACAAACTCGTATGGCTTCCTTGAAACCCCTTATCGTAAAGTGGTTGATTGTGTGGTTACTGATGAAGTTGAATACTTATCAGCAATCGAAGAAGGCCGATATGTGATTGCACAGGCAAACATTGAAATTGATTCTTCAAACCGTATGCTTGAAGAGCAAATTGCTTGTCGTCATAAAGGTGAATCTACCTTTATGCGTGCTGCTGATATCCAGTATATGGATGTATCACCACAACAGATTATTTCTGTTGCAGCATCACTAATTCCGTTCTTAGAACACGATGATGCTAACCGTGCATTGATGGGTGCAAACATGCAACGTCAAGCCGTACCGACTTTAAGAGCTGATAAGCCTCTTGTTGGTACTGGTATTGAACGTACTCTTGCTGTTGACTCAGGTGTTGTTGTTGCTGCGAAACGTGGTGGTGTTATCGACTATGTTGATGCTGGCCGTATCGTAGTAAAAGTTAACGAAGCAGAATTGACGCCAGGCGAAGCCGGTATCGATATCTATAACTTAACTAAATACACTCGTTCTAACCAAAACACTTGTATTAACCAACGCCCTTGTTGTTCTGTTGGTGACCCAATTGTTCGTGGTGATGTTTTAGCTGATGGTCCGTCTACCGATTTAGGTGACTTGGCTTTAGGTCAAAACATGCGTATCGCATTCATGCCTTGGAACGGTTATAACTTCGAAGATTCGATCTTAATCTCTGAGCGCGTAGCGCAAGAGGATCGTTTCACTACTATTCATATTCAAGAGCTTTCATGTATTGCTCGTGATACGAAACTAGGTAGCGAAGAAATTACTGCTGATATTCCAAATGTAGGTGAATCTGCTCTGTCTAAATTAGATGAGTCAGGTATTGTTTACATTGGTGCTGAAGTCAAAGGCGGCGACATTCTAGTTGGTAAAGTGACACCTAAAGGTGAAACACAGCTGACTCCAGAAGAGAAACTCCTCCGAGCTATTTTTGGTGAAAAAGCTTCAGATGTTAAGGACAGCTCTTTACGTGTACCTAACTCTGTTAAAGGCACCATCATCGATGTTCAAGTATTCACTCGTGACGGTATCGAAAAAGATAAACGTGCGCTTGAAATTGAAGAGATGCATGTTGGCCAAGCTCGTAAAGATTTAGGCGAAGAGTTCCAAATCCTTGAAGAAGGTGTTTTGAGCCGTGCGCGTAACTTGTTACTTGCTGCAGGTTTCTCTCAGGAGAAAATCGCTGAATTACCACGTAAAGATGTGTTGATTCAGGTTATCGAAGATGAAGCGAAGCAAACTGAGCTTGAGCAATTAGCTGAGCAACATGAAGAGCTAAAAGCTGACTTTGATAAGAAGTTTGAAGTTAAACGTCGTAAGATCACCCAAGGTGATGACTTAGCACCTGGTGTACTGAAGATTGTTAAGGTTTACCTTGCAGTTAAACGTACTATCCAGCCTGGTGATAAGATGGCGGGTCGTCACGGTAACAAAGGTGTAATCTCTAAGATTTGTCCTATTGAAGACATGCCATACGATGAAACTGGTGATCCAGTAGATATCGTACTAAACCCATTGGGCGTACCATCGCGTATGAACATTGGTCAGGTATTAGAGGTTCACATGGGTGCTGCTGCAAAGGGTATCGGTAATCGAATTACTGCTATGCTTGAAGAGCAACGTGAAATTGCTGAACTTCGCGATTATATTCAGAAAGTTTATGATCTAGGTGACGACGTTCTTCAGAAAGTCGATATCAATACATTCTCTGATCATGAAGTAGTGCGTCTGGCTAAAAACCTTAAAGGTGGTATTCCAGTTGCTACACCAGCTTTCGATGGTGCTAAAGAGAAAGAGATCAAGGAAATGCTGCTATTAGCAGGATTACCTGACTCAGGCCAGTTGACGTTATGTGACGGTCGTACCGGTAACGAATTTGAGCGTAAAGTAACTGTTGGTTACATGTACATGCTTAAATTGAACCATTTAGTTGATGACAAGATGCACGCCCGTTCAACCGGTTCGTACAGCTTAGTAACTCAACAACCATTGGGCGGTAAAGCTCAATTTGGTGGTCAACGTTTCGGTGAGATGGAAGTATGGGCACTAGAAGCATACGGTGCAGCATATACTCTTCAGGAAATGCTAACGGTTAAATCAGATGACGTTAACGGTCGTACTCAGATGTATAAAAACATCGTCGACGGTAACCATCAGATGCACCCAGGCATGCCTGAGTCTTTCAACGTATTGTTGAAGGAAATTCGTTCACTTGGTATTAATATCGAGTTGGATCAAGAGTAAGCATCGCTCTTAAGCAATGTTTGGTAACCAAGGATGCTTTGCTTAGCAAAGCATCTGGTTTAACTCCTTCAGGAGAGAAACGTGAAAGACTTATTAAAGTTTCTTAAACAGCAAAGCAAGACTGAAGAATTTAACGGAATCAAAATTGGTCTGGCTTCGCCTGACCTAATCCGTTCTTGGTCTTTTGGTGAAGTTAAAAAGCCAGAAACAATTAACTACCGTACTTTTAAACCTGAACGTGAAGGTTTATTTTGTGCGCGTATTTTCGGTCCTGTAAAAGATTACGAATGTTTGTGTGGTAAATACAAACGTTTGAAGCACCGTGGTGTTATTTGTGAGAAGTGTGGCGTTGAAGTTACACAGACTAAAGTACGTCGTGAGCGTATGGGTCATATTGATCTTGCAAGCCCAGTTGCACATATTTGGTTTTTGAAATCACTTCCGAGTCGTATCGGTTTGATGCTTGATATGACATTACGTGATATTGAGCGCGTACTGTATTTTGAATCTTTCGTTGTGATCGAGCCTGGCATGACCAGCCTTGAGCGCGGCCAAATGCTGACAGAAGAAACATATCTTGATGCATTAGAAGAATACGGTGACGAGTTCGAAGCTAAAATGGGTGCTGAAGCAGTCTTAGACTTGCTACGTGCAATCAATTTAGAAGAACAAATTGATCAAATGCGTGAAGAGTTGCCTTCAATTAACTCTGAAACCCGTCGTAAGAAGGTCACTAAGCGCCTTAAACTGATGGAAGCATTCTTCACTTCTGGCAACAAGCCTGAGTGGATGATCTTAAAAGTTTTACCAGTTCTACCACCTGATTTACGTCCTCTAGTACCACTAGATGGCGGACGTTTTGCTACGTCTGATTTGAACGACCTTTACCGTCGTGTAATCAACCGTAACAACCGTCTAAAGCGTCTATTAGATTTAGCTGCTCCAGACATTATCGTACGTAACGAAAAGCGTATGTTACAAGAGTCTGTTGATGCACTATTAGATAATGGTCGTCGTGGTCGTGCTATTACAGGTTCTAACAAGCGTCCTCTTAAATCTTTGGCTGATATGATCAAAGGTAAGCAAGGTCGTTTCCGTCAGAACTTACTTGGTAAGCGTGTAGATTACTCTGGTCGTTCGGTTATTACCGTAGGTCCTACTTTACGTTTGCATCAGTGTGGTCTTCCTAAGAAGATGGCACTTGAGCTATTCAAACCATTCATCTATGGCAAGTTAGAGGGTCGCGGTTTAGCTACGACTATTAAAGCTGCTAAGAAAATGGTTGAGCGTGAACAGGCTGAAGTATGGGATGTACTAGACGAAGTAATTCGTGAACATCCAGTAATGCTTAACCGTGCACCAACACTTCATAGGCTGGGTATTCAAGCATTTGAACCAGTTCTTATTGAAGGTAAAGCAATCCAATTGCATCCATTAGTATGTGCGGCATATAACGCCGACTTCGATGGTGACCAAATGGCTGTACACGTACCGTTAACGCTTGAAGCTCAATTAGAAGCTCGTTCGTTAATGATGTCGACTAACAACATTCTTTCTCCTGCGAATGGTGAGCCTGTAATTACTCCGTCACAAGACGTTGTATTAGGTCTTTACTACACTAGCCGAGAATGTGTGAACGGTCGCGGTGAAGGCATGTCATTTATGTCTGTTGATGAAGTTGAAAAAGCTTACGCTACCGGCGCTGCAGAATTGCATGCTCGTGTAAAAGTTCGCATTACAGAAACTTCAGTAACAGAGAATGGTGAGAAGACTCAAAACCGTCGTATCGTAGATACTACAGTCGGTCGTGCATTGTTATCGCAGATATTGCCAAAAGGCTTACCGTATGAACTGGTTAACCAGAACATGGGTAAGAAGCAAATCTCGAAATTGCTGAACACTTGTTACCGTACACTAGGTCTTAAAGATACTGTTATCTTCGCTGACCAATTAATGTATACCGGTTTCCGTTATGCGACTATCTCTGGTGCCTCTGTTGGTATCAACGATATGGTTATCCCGGACGAGAAGTACACTTTAGTTGAAGAAGCTGAACGTGAAGTGCTTGAAATTCAAGAGCAGTTCCAATCAGGTCTTGTTACCGCTGGTGAGCGTTACAACAAAGTTATCGATATCTGGGCAAGCACCAACGATAAAATCTCTAAAGCGATGATGGACAACTTGAAAAAAGAAGTTGTTATCAACCGTGATGGCGAAGAAGAAGAGCAAGATTCGTTTAACAGCATCTATATGATGGCTGACTCGGGCGCTCGTGGTAGTGCTGCACAGATTCGTCAGCTAGCGGGTATGCGTGGTCTGATGGCTAAGCCGGATGGCTCAATCATCGAAACCCCAATTACTGCTAACTTCCGTGAAGGTCTGAACGTATCACAATACTTCATCTCTACTCACGGTGCGCGTAAAGGTCTTGCCGATACCGCATTGAAAACAGCTAACTCGGGTTACCTAACTCGTCGTCTTGTTGATGTTGCACAAGATTTAGTTGTTATTGAAGATGATTGTGGTTCTGTTGGTGGTTTGACTATGAAGCCGTTGATTGAAGGTGGTGATGTTAAAGAACCTCTTCGTGAACGTGTTCTAGGTCGTGTCGTCTCAGTTGACGTACTTGAGCCAGGTACTGAAAAAGTATTGGCTCCACGTAACACATTACTAGATGAAGCTTGGTGTGATCTATTAGAAGAGCATAGCGTCGATGAAGTTGTCGTTCGTTCTGTTATTTCTTGTGAAACCGACTTCGGTGTGTGTGCTGCTTGTTACGGTCGTGATTTAGCACGTGGTCATATTATTAACCACGGTGAAGCTATCGGTGTTGTAGCTGCTCAGTCAATTGGTGAGCCAGGTACACAGCTTACGATGCGTACCTTCCACATTGGTGGTGCTGCATCTCGTGACTCAGCTGACAACAATGTTCAAGTCAAAAACAGTGGTACTCTGAAGTTACATAACGCTAAACACGTTACTAGCATCGAGAACAAACTGGTTATCGTATCGCGTTCTTCTGAAGTTGCGATTATTGATGAACTTGGTCGTGAAAAAGAACGTTACCGTGTACCTTACGGTACAGTACTAGAACAACTTGAAGATACGGAAGTGACATCAGGCGCAATCATTGCGAACTGGGACCCACATACTCACCCTATCATTTCAGAAGTTGCGGGTACGGTTAAATTCGTCGATATGATTGAAGGCGTTACTATGACGCGTCAAACAGACGACTTAACAGGTCTTTCTTCAGTTGTCGTTATCGATCCAGGTGCTCGTCCTACTGCAGGTAAAGAAATGCGTCCAGCTATTCGTCTAATCGACAATAGCGGTAATGATCTTATGATCCCAGGTACTGAAGTACCTGCGCAATACTTCTTACCAGGTAACGCGATTGTAGCTAAAGATGATAACTCTGAAATCAACGTTGGTGACGCATTAGCACGTATTCCTCAAGAATCGTCTAAAACACGCGATATTACCGGTGGTCTACCACGAGTTGCTGACTTGTTCGAAGCGCGTAAGCCAAAAGAACCCGCTATTCTTGCTGAAATCTCAGGTACCATTTCGTTTGGTAAAGAGACTAAAGGTAAGGTTCGTCTAGTTATCAGTCCTGCTGATGGCAGTGAACACTACGAAGAGATGATCCCTAAGTGGCGTAATCTTAACGTGTTCGAAGGTGAAAAAGTTGAACGTGGTGAAGTTATCGCTGACGGCCCAGAAGCTGCACATGATATCTTGCGTTTACGTGGTATCCATCATGTTGCTAACTACATTGTTGATGAAGTCCAAGACGTTTACCGTCTACAGGGCGTAAAAATCAACGATAAGCATATTGAAGTTATCATTCGCCAAATGCTACGTAAGTGCTTAATCACTGATGCTGGTGATTCGAACTTCTTAGCTGGTGAACAAGCAGAAGTTGCTCGCGTGAACATTGCTAACCGTGAGCTTGAAGCTCAAGGCAAAGCGCCTGCGAAGTTTGAGCGTGAATTACTCGGTATTACCAAAGCTTCTTTGGCTACTGAATCATTCATCTCTGCTGCATCGTTCCAAGAAACGACGCGTGTACTAACTGAAGCAGCTGTTGGTGGTAAGAGTGATCAATTACGTGGTCTGAAAGAAAACGTAATCGTTGGTCGTCTGATCCCTGCTGGTACTGGTTATGCGTATCACACCGCTCGTAACGAAGCGCGTGCTAATGTTAAAGATGAAGGTGCAGAAGCGCCAGTCATCACTGCTAGTGAAGCAGAGAAAAACTTAGCCGACTTACTTAACTTGGCCGGAAGTGCTGACTAAAGTAAACGTTATGTTAAAAAAAGGCGCCTTTGGCGCCTTTTTTATTGGGAATTGCACGAAAAGTTGTCTATTTCTTGACAGTTGGCCAATACCTTTCTAAACTTTCGCGTCCCATCATAGTGGGATATAGATTTTTCACACAAAATTGTTGAGATTATTCAACTGAACGGAGCTATTCATGGCAACTGTAAACCAGTTGGTACGTAAGCCTCGCTCGCCAAAAGTCGAAAAGACTAATGTGCCAGCGTTGGATTCGTGTCCACAAAAACGTGGTGTTTGTACTCGTGTTTACACTACAACACCTAAAAAACCTAACTCTGCACTACGTAAAGTAGCACGTGTTCGCTTAACTAACGGTTTCGAAGTTACTTCGTACATCGGTGGTGAAGGTCACAACTTGCAGGAACATAGTGTAATTCTAATCCGTGGCGGTCGTGTTAAAGATCTACCGGGTGTGCGTTACCACACTATTCGCGGTGCATTAGATTGTGCTGGCGTTAGTGCTCGTCGCCAAGGCCGTTCTAAGTACGGTGCTAAGCGTCCTAAGTCATAACTTGTCCGTTTAAGTAAGGCCAAGCTAGTTATAAATATTCCAGTTTTGGAAATACCTGAAGCATACGGAGAATTGTTATGCCAAGACGTCGCGTTGTAGGACAACGTAAAATCCTACCAGATCCAAAGTTTAAAAGTGAGTTGTTGGCTAAGTTCATCAACGTCATTATGGTTGACGGTAAAAAGTCAACTTCTGAAAAAATTATCTACAAGGCACTTGATGTTGTCGCTGAGAAAAAAAGCGAAGATCATTTAAGTATCCTTGAAGCAGCTCTTGATAACGTTCGCCCTTCAGTCGAGGTTAAATCTCGTCGTGTTGGTGGTTCTACTTATCAAGTACCATGTGAAGTTCGTCCAGTGCGTCGTAACGCACTAGCGATGCGCTGGTTAGTTGAAGCTGCTCGCAAGCGTGGTGAAAAATCTATGGCTCTACGTCTAGCAGGTGAAATGTTAGATGCATCTGAAAACAAAGGTACTGCTGTTAAGAAGCGTGAAGACGTGCATCGCATGGCTGAAGCTAACAAAGCCTTTGCTCATTACCGTTGGTAATTTGATGGAGTGGGCGTTAGCCCACTCCATATTGTTGATATTTACTAAAGCATAGCTTTAGGTGAGAGGGTATAAATAGTGGCTCGTACAACCCCAATTGAGCGTTATCGAAATATCGGTATTGTTGCTCATGTGGATGCAGGTAAAACTACCACAACAGAACGTGTTCTGTTCTATACCGGTTTGTCTCATAAAATCGGTGAGGTGCATGACGGCGCCGCTACTACTGACTGGATGGTACAAGAGCAAGAGCGTGGTATTACTATCACCTCAGCTGCTGTGACGACTTTCTGGCGTGGTATGGATGCTCAATTCACCGAACATCGCATTAATATCATCGATACCCCTGGTCACGTTGATTTTACTATTGAAGTCGAGCGCTCGTTACGCGTACTTGATGGCGCTGTGGTTGTATTCTGCGGTTCATCAGGTGTAGAGCCTCAATCTGAGACTGTTTGGCGTCAAGCCAACAAGTATGAAGTCCCACGCATGGTTTTCGTCAATAAGATGGATCGTGCTGGTGCTGACTTTGATAGTGTCATTGACCAAATCCGTAACCGCTTAGGTGCTACTTGTGTTCCAATTCAATTAAATATTGGTGCAGAAGAAAACTTCAAAGGGGTTATTGATTTAATTAAGATGAAAGCGATTAACTGGTCTGAAGAAGATCAGGGTACGACTTTCTCTTATGAAGAAATTCCCGCAGATCTTTTAGCCAAGGCTGAAGAAATGCATGAGTATCTTGTGGAAAGTGCAGCCGAAGCCTCTGATGAACTGATGGAAAAGTACCTTGAAGAAGGCACTTTATCTGAAGCAGAGATTAAGTTAGCACTACGTCAGCGCACAATTAACAACGAAATCGTTTTAGCAACTTGTGGTTCTGCTTTTAAGAACAAAGGTGTTCAGGCGGTGTTGGATGCGGTGGTTGACTACCTTCCTGCTCCTGTCGAAGTCCCTGCAATTAAGGGTGTCGATGAGAACGAGAATGAAGTAGAACGACCATCGGACGATAACGCACCATTTGCTGCGTTAGCGTTTAAGATTGCGACTGATCCATTTGTTGGAACTTTAACCTTTATCCGTGTATATTCAGGCGTACTAGAGTCGGGTGCTGCGGTTTACAATTCTGTTAAACAGAAACGTGAGCGTGTCGGTCGAATCGTACAAATGCATGCTAATGACCGTACTGAACTGAAAGAAGTTCGTGCTGGTGATATTGCTGCGGCAATCGGTTTAAAAGATGTGACAACAGGCGATACTCTTTGCGCAAACGATCATAAAGTGATTCTAGAGCGTATGGAGTTTCCAGAACCTGTAATTACCATTGCCGTTGAGCCTCGCTCTAAAGCAGACCAAGATAAAATGGGGATTGCGCTACAAAAGTTAGCGGCTGAAGATCCTTCTTTTAGAGTGGAAACTGATGAAGAGTCAGCTCAAACATTGATTTCTGGCATGGGTGAATTACATTTAGATATTATCGTTGACCGCATGCGTCGCGAATTTAATGTCGAATGTAACGTAGGTAAACCTCAGGTTGCCTATCGTGAAACGATTCGCTCTTCAGTTGAAGTGGAAGGTAAATTCATACGTCAATCAGGTGGACGTGGTCAATTTGGTCATGTTTGGCTTAAGGTTGAACCATTGGAAGATGGTGCTGGCTATGAATTTGTCAATGAAGTTGTTGGTGGTGCAGTTCCTCGTGAATTCATCCCTTCAGTAGACAAAGGTATTCAAGAGCAAATGAAAAACGGTGTTTTAGCCGGTTATCCTATGCTCGATGTGAAAGTGACTTTATTTGATGGCTCATATCATGATGTCGATTCAAATGAGATGGCTTTCAAAATTGCAGGTTCAATGGGCTTCAAAAAGGGTGCGCTAGAAGCAAGCCCTGTGCTACTAGAACCTACAATGAAAGTGGAAATTACCATGCCAGAAAATAACATGGGCGATGTAGTAGGTGACTTAAACCGACGTCGTGGTGTTATTGATGGTATGGACGATGGCTTGGGTGGTGTTAAAATTATCCATGCGACAGTTCCACTATCAGAAATGTTTGGTTATGCAACTGATTTGCGAAGTGCAACTCAGGGGCGTGCTTCTTACTCTATGGAGTTTGCTAAGTATGCTGACGCACCATCAAACATTGCAAATGCGATTATTGAATCACGTACCTAAAAACTTAGGTGCTTTACTAAATGTTATATAGCTCGTAATCGAGCACTTCTGAAAAGAAAGGAATATATCGTGGCTAAAGAAAAATTTGAACGTAATAAACCACACGTAAATGTGGGTACAATCGGTCACGTCGACCATGGTAAAACAACGCTAACTGCTGCAATCTCAGCTGTTTTAACCAAAACTTA
>NZ_JAUOSO010000031.1:0-18494 GCF_030548905.1 Shewanella sp. 2_MG-2023 | reverse complement strand
GTATGACCCGTGATGAAGGGGTTATACGTTGGAGATAAATAAACATGACCAACTCGCTACAGTTACTATGAGTACCTAGGTAAGAAAAGGTTCAAATTATTTGAAAAAATCACTAATAATTTTTAACTGTACAAACTAATGCACTATCTTGAAATACTGAGAATAAAGTAAAAAAAAAGGCAACCCAAAGGTTGCCTGCAAATAATTACGTAAAGAGATCATGTAATGGCGCTAGCGTTTACATAATCCCAAAAGGGAGTGATGAAGCATGAAAAATGGAGGTAGCCTAAAGTCGTTTATAAAACGAAAGTGATAAGACAAATACTAAAACATCATCAAAAGATGGTGGGGGAAATTTAGTGACTTATCACTTGCTACAATTACTCAGAGTGATGAGAAATCGTTTAGTTCCCAGAAGGTTGAAATAAACGTTAAATAACGTTAAAAATTGTTTAATGTGCTTATTAAGTCATTAACTAGGCCAATCATTAAGCTAGTCATTAAGCCAATTGCTGGTGGAACCGCATCCAATCCCTCGTTAAAAGCATAAAAAAATGCCATAAAAAAAGGCAATCAATTGATTGCCTATCGATCCACTTTGAGATCAAGGGGACCGCGCTAGAAGTCCCAGGGAGATGATGAAAGTGAAATCACACTGTCTTATTTAATAAGACTCTCACCTGCGACAATAGTTCAAAAAAAATACAATTATTTTAATGTTTTTAGCATATAAATTTTTGTGGTTTTAAAATCAAGCAATTGCGAACAACAAATGGGTATGTGTAAATTTAATTGCATGCTTGAGCAAACCGTTTACTCCAGTTATTTGTCACTTTAGCCATCAATTATTTTAGTAAAGTTTCAATTTCAGTCATTAAATTTTCTGGCTTGGTGGTTGGTGAGTAACGCTTTAACACTTTGCCGTCTTTGTTGATCAAAAATTTAGTGAAATTCCACTTGATTGATTCACTGCCTAATAGACCTTTAGCAGAAGATTTAAGAAACTTATAGAGTGGCGCTGCTTCAGTACCATTAACGTCGACTTTACTGAATAAAGGGAAACTAACACCAAAATTTAATTCACAGAATTGACTAATTGTCGCTTCATCGCCTTTCTCTTGACCGCCGAATTGATTACATGGAAAACCCAATACCACGAAACCTTGATCTTTATACAGTTGATATAGGTGCTCTAGTGGCTTGTATTGGTGAGTAAAACCGCACTCACTCGCCGTATTAACAACCAAAACAACTTTGCCTTTGTAATCTGACATTGATACAGCGTTGCCTTGAATATCAACTGCGCTTTGCTCGTAAAAAGATTGGCTCATAAATACACTCCTCATAGATTTAATATCACTATATAGTAGAAAATAATTTAGTCAATTAAATTGCGCGCAATTTATTTTTTGGTTCATTATATCGACTTTCTCACTTTCTCACTTTCTCACTTTCTCATTTACACACTCACGATGAATCCCGCTCTAATGAATACGTAATTCATCGTGAATGGGTATCAATCATTAACAAAATTCCTTTTTTTGTTGTCCATGTGTTTTAACTTTGTGTGTGTATTGCGTGAAGCCTGAACGATACAACTGATTTTTAAAGACTAACGGGATTTGGCCAGTATAATCCCTGCAAAATAAGACTTTAAGACTGAGTTTATCAAATGAAAAAAATTATCTTAGCGGCATCGTTAGCTGCGAGTACGTTACCTTTAAGCGTAACAGCGAGCGAAATCACTATTGGTTTAAGTGAACATGTCGTGTCAGCTAATCTAAAGGCCAATATAAACCCTCATAGCAATCTTGAAGCGGGTTATATCTATTCTGATAAAAAAGGTCAGCTTGCAGAATTTGCTATGCATATGACTCATCAGACTGGTGCTCATACGATTGAAATTGGTCCTAAATGGACCTCAGTTTGGTTTGATGATAATCCAGATGGCAGCGTTATTTCTGTTGGTGGTCATTATTCATTGGCTTTAGGCAATAAGATATCGATTCATGGCGATGCTTATTACGCTCCGTCTGTATTATCATTTTCAGATGTTGATGGTTACACCGAATTAGGTGCAAAAGTACAGTATGATTTTAACCCTAACATGGCAATTTTTATCGGTTACCGTAATCTGAAATTTAAGTATGATAACCAGTCAAACAGATCATTCGAGGATGGTTTTTACATTGGCGGAACTTCACGCTTTTAATTAGCTGAACTGAGTCAGACCTGCTGGTTGATCGCGCTATTTATATTATCAATGACAGGCTTTTAGAAACAGCACATACAAAAAAGCAAGTTGCCTAGCAACTTGCTTTTAATCGAATAAGTATAAACACTTAATTGTACTGATTTACTTCAAAATCCAATTCTGCATAATCATCTGCGTAACGACGCTTAGTATCTTTTCTGCGTTGTTTGAGTTTCTTCGCTTTTGGTTTTTCGTCAACTTCGTTATCCCAAAGGATGTCGTCGATATCAAATTTGTAGTATTGAGACATTTGTCTTTCCAAGGTGTTTCTTAAACTGATTAATAATCACTAAAAAACCTGATTGGTTATACTCAGTGATGACTTGTATTCACGTTGAATACAAACTCATTTTTACCTAATTTGAATTTGTAACGAAAGCAAAAAAAATCACCTATGACGGTGAATTTTTTTGTTCAATCTCTTACTAAAGATGAAGCTGGAATAAAGTCACTGTTGATGGCGGGGCGACTAGGTAGCTCGGCAATCTTATTGACGATGTATTTCTCTTCATTTTCACCACGGATGCGTTCACTTTCTACATTGAGTAAGAACATTTTCTCTTCGACCACATGGTATATCTGGCCTCTATCTAAGTAGATGACGTTGCCAGTTTTATCCCAATGGAATAGCCCACTATTGTTAAATGGTAGCGGGTCTTGGCCCAAGTGCTCAGTGGAGATTGTATATTGATTTGGTGGGATGAGTGTGAGGGTCGTTTTCATACCATCGCAGCTTGGGCAGGGGAAAGTACCTTGATATACGCCAGGCCAATTGACTGTATGTAAGCTGCCTTTAGTAGGATCTGGGTCAAAGCTTAACTGAGAGTCAGAGCAAGCTGTTAATATTGAAATGGCCATTAGCATGGCGATTACTGCAATTATCCTTATTGCGTTCATATCTATCCCTTTAATTTTTCCGTGGTTTCATATTCCTTGTCAAACTGCAAATAACACAAGGTCATCGTTTACATCATTAAATAAGTCACCGTTTACATCGTTAAATAAGTCAAAGTTAATCATCAGCGAAAATGAACTTAGTGTTCGATATTAAAAAACTGCTTTATGGTATCAATCTGCGTCATAGCGTCTTGATAGCCTAAATCAATTAAAGCACTCGTGTAGGCTTTTTCAAATAATAAATATGACACGACACTTGAGTCTGTTTCACAATCAACCCCAAAAAACTTAAGTAAAATTCTGATAGCAATAGGTAATTCTTTAAAATATCGTGCTGCAATTTCACTCAAATCTTCACTGGGTTTAATCACTAAGGTATCGATTTTACGTAAATGGATTTGTTTAGCATTATTTTCAGGTATCAAAGCTAATGTTGAGTTAATTCGCTCTAATCGCTCTAAGTCACTGTTTAAGGTATCGGAGAAAATGGTATCGAGCAAATGACCTGCAATGGTGGCAGTTTTAGGGTGAGCATCAATCTCATTATGATGTTGCTGATGAGGACTATCGAGATTGATCACCATAATTTTGTCAGCGCCTAAATGAATAGGACTTGATAAAGGAGATAGTTGATGCACAGAGCCATCACCAAAGTAGGCTTGGTTTAATTTAATCGAAGGAAATACTAATGGTATTGCTGACGTTGCCATTAAGTGATCTGTAGTTAACGTGCAGCGGTTTCCTTGTCTTCTCGCTCGTTTCCAGTCACTCACAGTATTATTGGCTTGAAAGAAGCTATAGGAGTGTGAGTCGTTATAGCTTGAAGCATCTAAACTAATGGCTTTTAATGCACCACTACCAATATTGCGTTCAATACGTTGAAAATCAATTAGCTGGTTCAACAGACCGCGCAGTGGCGCGTTATCTAATAAGCTGCCAGCATCAGTGTTCATTTTGTCGCTTTGCAAGCCTTTAAGCGCCATTTTACATAGATGTTTAAATACGCCCCAAAATGAAGAACGATAGACCTTCTTCGTTTCAAAATGACGCCAAACCCAATCTAACTTTTTCACACCAAGATGAAAACATGAAGCGTGAGTGGCTAATGAAGTCGCATTAATTGCACCAGCAGACGTGCCACTGATTATTTCAAACGGAATATGATGATTTCTCGGATACAGTTGAACTAGGGCTTTTAATACCCCAATTTGATAGGCCGCTCTAGCGCCACCACCGCCTAAAACAAGTGCAATTGACTCTGACAACTAAGATCTCCTTTCTTATGACTAACGCCATGATATCAGTATGGTTAATAATATCTGGTTCGACGAGTAATAGAACGATAATTTAAGCATAAATATTGAAAGGATATTGGATGCGATAAATGCTTAGGCATAAAAAAACGCACCAAAAGGTGCGTTTTTAATTATCGCCAAATCAATTAGCTTTTGATTGAAGACTTGATGAAATCAACAATTTGATCGAATGGGATATCTTGCTTCTCACCGGTGCGGCGGTTTTTGTACTCAAACACGCCAGCATCGATATTGCGATCACCAATCACGACGACGTGTGGTAAACCCACTAGTTCCATGTCATTGAACATCACACCAGGACGCTCTTTACGATCGTCGAGTAATATCTCGATGCCTTCAGCAGCTAAATCTTTATAAAGCTGTTCAGCCATTTCTTTTACGCGATGAGACTTGTGCATGTTCATCGGTAAAATGCCGACGGTAAACGGAGCCAATGTTTCTGGTAACATCATCCCGCGTTCATCATGGTTTTGCTCAATCGCAGCGGCAACGATACGGCTAACACCAGCGCCATAACAGCCCATCATCATGACTTTAGATTTACCGTTTTCATCGAGTACGGTTGCGCCCATCGCTTCTGAGTAGTTAGTGCCTAACTGGAAGATGTGACCGACTTCGATACCACGTGCAAAGGCATAAACTCCTTGGCCATCAGGTGTCGCTTCACCTTCAACTACGTTACGGATATCCATGGCTTGAGCCATTGGTAAATCACGTTCCCAGTTAATGCCGAAGAAGTGTTTACCTTCTTGGTTAGCACCAGCACTGAAGTCATTGATTACCGCAACATCTTTATCGATGATAATTGGCATTTCAAGACCAACAGGGCCTAAAGAACCAGGGCCTGCACCGATAACGTCTTTGATTTCTTCATCGCTAGCGAACTCAAATGGAGAAAGCACAAGCTCATGCTTTTCAGCTTTTAATTCATTCAGCTCATGATCGCCACGAACAATCAATGCTACTAAAGGTGCTTCTTCAGTGGCGCCTTTAACAATCAATGTTTTCACTGTTTTAGTGATATCGATGTTAAATTGCTCAACTAACTCAGCGATGGTTTTAGCATTGGGTGTATCAACTAGATTCATTTCTTGAGATGGCGCAGCTAAAGTCGCAGTAGGCTCAGGAGATTCTGCTTTTTCAATATTAGCGGCATAATCACTACCCGTTGAGTAAGCAATTAAATCTTCACCACTGTTAGCCAGTACGTGGAACTCATGCGAAGTATCACCACCAATTGAGCCAGTATCAGCAATCACTGAGCGGAAAGCTAAGCCCATACGCTTGAAGATATTGTTATAAGCTTCATGCATCGCTGCGTAAGTCTTATCCATACATTCTTGGTTTAAATGGAAAGAGTATGCATCTTTCATCAAGAATTCACGGGCACGCATTACACCGAAACGTGGACGAACTTCATCACGGAATTTAGTTTGTACTTGATAAAGGCTTAAAGGAAGCTGCTTGTATGAGCTCACTTCTTTACGCACTAAGTCAGTAATCACTTCTTCATGGGTTGGGCCAAGTACAAAATCGCGATTGTGACGATCTTGGAAGCGTAACAATTCAGGGCCAAATTTTTCCCAACGGCCAGTTTCAACCCAAAGATCAGCGGGTTGAACCAAAGGCATTAAGATTTCAATTGCACCTGCTTTGTCCATTTCTTCACGAATAATCGCTTCAACCTTACGTAAAACACGTAGGCCGCTCGGTAACCATGAATAAAGACCTGATGCATTACGACGGATAAAACCTGCGCGCAGCATTAATTGATGACTGGCAACCTCTGCATTTGCAGGGGTTTCTTTTTGTGTTGAAAGCAGGTAATTGCTAACTCGCATTCCCATTGTCCACTTAGTAACTATTAATGGGCGACATTTTAGCACTTGCCACGATGTTGTCACCAGATAATTGAACTGTATAAAGCTTTATTCTCGGTTGGCGAAAAAGGGAGTGGTAAGTGCCACAATAGCGAGCGTTTGTTGACTCGTGTGGGGAGAAAGCTAAGTTATTAATCTAGTTATATATTTGTCCATGGGATTTAGGGCATGCCGTCAAATATTAATACATGTAAATAAAGAATATAACGCAGATGATAAGCGAATTAACCTTACTTTATTTATCCTTGAGTAAGTGTAATGAGTCCTAGAGGGCTTCTGTTATTTATCGCGCCTGTCGCCAATTATTTTGGCAGGGTTTCCTGCAACAATGGCAAACTCGGGGACATCTTTTGTCACTATGCTGCCCATACCGACTACGGCTTGGTTACCGATATTCACTCCATCGACAATACCCGCTTGTGCGCCAATCCAAACATCTTCACCAATGGTAATCCCTTTGGCTGTCACAGGTTGTTGGTATATGGGGGAGTCTACTGACATGCCATGATTAAAGGCATATATAGTGACATTATTGGCAATGCGAGTTCTGTCTCCAATGGTAATACCCACTCTACCGCCATCAAACGAGCAACCATGATTAATGGCGACTTCTTTGCCCATGGTGATAGGGCCATGTAAAAACACATCAGCAGCAATCATACATTGGTCGCCGATACGGATATCTCGGCCACGCTCAGCAAATATCCTTGCTTCTGGCGCGATGAAACACTGCTCACCAATATGGACGGTTTCAACTGAAGATAAATGCTGCTGAATATCATCTTGCCAAGGCTTAGCCCAGATTAAGTGTTTTTCTTTTAATGAAAAATAAAGCCAAGGCATCCAAGACAAACGTTTTTTATGTTGTGCTTGATAATCAGGTTTATCTTGAGTCATGGTTATGGGCTTATATTAAATAATGATGGAAGAGTAATACTTGCTTGTTTGTAAGGGAGAAACAATAGCTAACAAACCGAAGTGGGTTTAATCTCTATCACTTCAATTTTGTCATTATTAAGGTGCCAAAAAATATCGATATCATATAAAGCCACTTGATATATCTTAGTATCAGCTTTTGCTTTTTTATAAGCAGGACGAGGGTCTTGAGCTAAAACATCATTGACCACTTGTTTTAAATCAGCCACTTTATTTTCGTTCGAATATTCAGCCAATTGGCTTTCAGCTAATTGACTAAATTGTACGTCAATTAATTGTGGTGCAGATTGCGCAATACCACCACTGGCATTATCAATAGCATCAGAAAAAGGAATATAAGGTTTAATATCAATGATTGGCGTACCGTCTAATAAATCCATCCCCGATATTTCTAAACAGACTTTGCCATTTCGTTGCACAACATTGTGTAATTTAACCACTGACTGACCAATGCCGTTTGGCCTAAACGTTGAGCGAGTGGCAAATACCCCTAGCTTTTCATTGCCACCTAGTCTGGGTGGCCTAACCGTATTTTTCCAACCTTGAGCTAAATTTTCGTGAAAACAAAAAAGTAGCCATAAGTGAGAATATTGCTCAATACCTCTTACTGCATCGATGTTATTAACATGGGGAGCAAGCTCAACCCAGCCACGAACATTGACTAGTCCAGGTTGTCGCGGTATTCCAAACTTTTGTTTGTACGGGGTGCGACATATTGCAACAGCTTCAATTTGAGAATTAAAAGACTGTTCAGAGTATTTATTCATTTATATAACTAATATATTTAAAGGTTATTGAGCTGTGGCTGTTTTAATCGCCTGGCCGACACAAAATGCTTGGGTATAACAAGTATTGGTCTTTTGTTCTGTTAATAGACACTTTTTCACTATTAAGCCATTCGCGCCTAGTTCGACTGCTTTTTTACGTGCTTGGGTGCGTGCATCTGCAATATTAGCTGGCACACCTGATTCTGTTTCTTGACAAGATTCACCTTCAACTAAGCCAACGATTTCATAGGGGCCTTTGGGGCTTGCACCGTCAATATACAATTCAACACTTGTCGGCTTAAAGTATTCATCGATAGCTTCACCATCTAAATTACTATTAAAGGTGTAATTACTTGAACATGCTGATAAAAGTACTGTAGAGAAGAGGGTGATTAACGCAATCGTTTGAGAAGTGTTCATAATACGGCCTAATTTATTTAGAGCATTAAAGAGGAGTCTATATTGCCTACAGTTTACATGGCTTACAGGATTGTGGAAATACTTGATAAAGGCTTATGCAGATAACAAAAGAGCCTACCGAAGTAAGCTCTTTAATTTCAAAAAGGTGAACTTTTATTCCATACCAGGAATTAAAAAGTCTTCCATTTTCTTGCCTGCATCAATTTGGTTTTTAAATACCGTTGGCATACGACCTTGGCCTGTCCACTGAATTAATTCACCATCAACTTCAATTTGGTATTTAGCCGGGCGAGGGGCACGCTTTTTAGGTGCTGGCTTAGCAGTAATTTCGCCTAAGTCTTCAATTGATAAACCACTGTTTTCAATTTGAGCTAATATTTCGGCTATACGTTCATTACGTTCAGCATTCGCTTCTAATTCAGCTTTTTCGTCTTCTTCTCTTTCAGTGATAATCTTTTCTAACTTAACTGAAAGCTCACGTAAATCTTCTAGTGATAACTCTTTTACAGCAGCTTTAAAACGACGACCAT
This sequence comes from Shewanella sp. 2_MG-2023, assembly GCF_030548905.1. Classification (NCBI taxonomy): domain Bacteria; kingdom Pseudomonadati; phylum Pseudomonadota; class Gammaproteobacteria; order Alteromonadales; family Shewanellaceae; genus Shewanella; species Shewanella sp. 2_MG-2023. The sequence goes on along the minus strand of NZ_JAUOSO010000031.1, from coordinate 9,494 downwards.
GTGTTAAAATTTCTAAAAAGTCACTCATATCAATGTGCATCCTAATGATTTTAATTAATAAGTATCTCAAGTAATTCTGTGGCTATTAAATAATACTTACCAAAACTCTAGATTGTTTAATTGTTATCAAACGAGAGTGTAAATTGATTTGACTATTTAAAATGTTAAAACAAAATAATAGTAGAAAAACACGGTTACTTGAATCGCCTTTAATAATAGAAACTAAATTTGATTGGATCAAATAAAAAATCCTTAAATGAACAAATTTTAAATAAAAAAACGCAAATATCCCGCCTGATAAATAAATAAATGCTTAATACAACTTATTTATACCGACCAAGTTAACAAAAAAAGATATAAACAAGTGTTTGACTTTGGTTGACGTTAACGTTAACAGGACGTAAAGTTGTGCCATATTGCATTGGTGATAGCCAATGTGCCATCCACATACATTGAAGGTGTAGAAGGAAATCCCATGAAAGTATTGGTGCCTGTAAAGCGCGTAGTCGATGCCAATGTGAAAGTCAGAGTAAAGGCTGATAACACAAATGTTGATACTGCTAATTTAAAAATGGCGTTAAACCCATTTTGTGAAATTGCTGTTGAAGAAGCAGTTCGATTAAAAGAAGCGGGAAGTGCGACTGAAGTCGTGGTGGTGAGTATTGGAGCTAAAGCTGTGCAAGAACAGCTACGTACCTCTATGGCACTTGGTGCTGATCGCGCTATTCATGTGCAAACGGATGAAGGGCTAGTGCCTTTATCAATTGCTAAAATTCTTAAAGCGGTGCAAGAAAAAGAACAAGCAGATTTAGTGATTTTTGGTAAGCAATCTATCGATGGCGACAACAACCAAACTGGCCAAATGCTTGCTGCATTAACCCAAATGCCTCAAGCCACGTTTGCATCAGAACTTAAATTGAGTGCAGACGGCGCAGAAGTAACACGTGAAGTCGATGGCGGTTTACAGACCCTTAAAATGCCATTGCCAGCGGTTGTGACAGCTGATTTACGTTTAAATGAACCTCGTTACGCTTCACTGCCTAATATTATGAAAGCGAAGCGTAAGCCGCTTGAGACGCTTTCAATTGATGATTTAGGTGTTAGCTTAAAAGCACACCAAACTATCGTTAAAGTGACGCCTCCTGCTGAACGTCAAGCAGGCATCATGGTGAGTTCAGTAGCTGAGCTAGTTGAAAAGTTAAAAAATGAAGCGAAGGTGATCTAATTATGGCCATTTTAGTATTAGCAGAGCACGACAATGCAAGTTTAAAATTAGACACAGCAAAAGTAGTTAGCGCTGCGACAGCCATTGGCGGTGATGTTCATGTATTAGTGGCTGGCAGTGCATGTGCTGCAGCTGTTACTGCTGCGCAAGCATTAACTGGCGTCAGTAAGGTTTTAGTGGCTGATGCAGCTGCATATGAAGCACAAATGGCTGAAAATTTATCAGAACTCGTGCTTAAGCTTGCTGGCGATTACGACTACGTTGTGGCCGCTGCGACAAGTGTTGGTAAAGATACTCTACCTCGCGTGGCTGCGTTATTGGACGTCGCACAAATTTCAGAAGTGATTGAAGTTGTTAGTGCAGACACATTTGTTCGTCCTATCTATGCTGGCTCTGCTTTAGCAACAGTACAAAGTTTAGATGACACGAAAGTGTTAACTGTGCGCACGAGTGCATTTGATGCAGTGGGCAACGAAGGCAGTGCAGAAGCTGTGGCGGTAGATTTTGTCGCCGAAGCTAAGACTGTGTTTGTATCGCAAACATTGACTGAATCAGAGCGTCCTGAGTTAGGTAGCGCTGGTGTGATTGTTTCTGGTGGCCGTGGTATGGGTAGTGGAGAGAATTTTGCCATTCTTGAAGCGCTTGCTGACAAAATGACCGCTGCTGTCGGTGCATCACGTGCTGCAGTAGATGCGGGTTTTGTACCGAATGATTTACAAGTGGGTCAAACAGGTAAAATTGTTGCGCCTGACTTATATATCGCTGTGGGTATTTCTGGTGCGATTCAGCATTTAGCGGGCATGAAAGATTCAAAAGTGATTGTCGCGATTAACAAAGATCCTGAAGCGCCTATATTCCAAGTCGCTGACTATGGTCTTGAAGCTGATTTGTTTGATGCGATTCCAGAACTTACTAATTTATTATAATCAGTATTTTACCTATTATTTATAGGCTGGTTTAAACAGTAAGTTTTATGCATTTTAGGAAGGTTTTTGTCATATTGGCAAAAACCTTTTTTGCTTTATAGCCAGTAAAATCGCCATGCGTGGCAGTAAACTCAAGTTAGACAAGAGTAAATTAGTCAGTAGCTACATTTTTGTTTTAGATTAGTCATTTCAGCCTTAGATATTTATTACCGTTGTGAATAACCCAGCCATTGATTTGTTTTTATTTGCATACTTATTCATTTTGGATAAGTTTATATGGCTTTTAAAGTCTTAATAATTAAACTCAATAATTAAGGTATTAATAATTAAGCCTTTAGCCTAAATATCTCGGTTCGGCCTATATTGATAATGCATAATCTGATGCTTTAACTTTTTAAAGGGAGTGACCTGTTAGGTGAAACACAATCATAAACTAATGGGGGGATTAGTTTATGATTGTTATTCAATAGCAATACTTTCAAGGCATTTACTTATTGATTATGACTTGTCACGCATCTATACAGACAGACAGACACATACACACGCACGCACGCAAGCACGCACTGTCTAGCGTTAAATAGCATCTTAAATTAAGTTTGAGTATTAAGTCCGTTGATTTTATCAAACAAAAATTATCTCGTAGAGCAGTACAGCTTAATCAGGTCTGAAAATAGTATAACCCCTCCTATTTGGTCAAACATCCCTTGAAATGGTGATATTGATGGATAAAACAACGCTTGCTAATAAATCGTTACACCCTTGATAAGCCGCTGTGGCGTTTTTTGATTGTGATGTTATTTCTCACAAGATAAGCTACTTTTATCTGGCAATTAACCTCGCGCTTATGTTTGTATAGTGATGTGTATCGGCAGAGAGCTTCAAATAAGGCTCTCACTGTGCTGAATACATAAGTAGAGGCGCATCAAATATCAGTAAGTTTACGTTGGGTGATACCAATAACTTAAACGGAAAGGATTTGGTGCCGAAGCGAACTGGTTATATCAAAACCGTTTGCTGGGGCAGTTTCCGAAAGGGGCTGCACTGTCATAGTAATTTTTATCCGTGAGGATAAAACAATGGATATCGATGTTGATATCGATATTACTGTGGAGTGCTACTGAAAAGATCCTTGTCTTCGCTTTCTGCGTTGTCTTGCCTTATCAGTTATCCTCCATTCGTACTCAACGAAGAAATTATAAAAAATGATGATAACAAGTTACGCCGATTCGGCACTTTCGCTTTTGCCTCCTGTTGTGGCAATTATTCTTGCAGTGGTCACACGTAAAGTGCTTCTTTCACTTGGCTTAGGTATTCTTGCCGGTGTGGTGCTTTTAAGTGACTTTTCAATAGGTACTGCAGCAAGTCACCTCTTTAGCACTGTAACCAGTCTAGTATGGGATGATGGCGCGCTAAACGCGTGGAATTTACAGATCATTGGCTTCTTAGTGGTACTTGGGATGATCACCGCGTTAATCACAGTCAGTGGTTCAGCTCGCGCTTTTGCCGATTGGGCACATCAACGTATTCGTAATAAGCGTGATGCCAAACTGATGACGATGTTCTTAGGTTGTGTGGTGTTTATTGATGACTACTTCAACAGCATTGTTGTTGGCTCAATCGCACGTCCTATTACCGACCGTTATCATATTTCTCGCGCTAAGTTAGCCTATTTGCTCGATTCAACAGCTGCGCCAGTTTGTGTTATCTCACCCGTTTCTAGCTGGGGTGCATATATCATCGCATTAATCGGCGGTATTTTAACGGCACATGGCTTTGCCGACACTGGACACCTAAGCGTTTTCTTACAAATGGTGCCGATGAATTTCTACGCCATTTTCGCTTTATTACTATTACTTTGTGTGGCTATCTTTGGCTTAGATATTGGCCCAATGCGTCAACATGAACGTAATGCGCAAAAAGGTGAATTGTTTGACGAAAGCAAAGGCTTACCACCAGGTGCAACGGCTGATTTACCAGAAGCAGATACGGGTAAAATTCTAGGTCTATTCCTACCGATTTTTGTTTTGGTGGCAGCGACGATTTACTTTATGGTTGCAACTGGTGCGGATGCACTAGCAAGTGAAGGCCTAAAGTTTAGCGTACTAGGTGCTTTTGAAAACACTGAAGTGAGTGAGTCATTATTTTACGGGTCACTTGTGGGCTTAGTTGTGACGGTACTACTGACAATTCAACAAAAAATCAGTGCTAGCATGATGTTTACTGGCCTTAAGGTCGGCGCGAAATCAATGCTACCTGCTATCTACATCTTGTTATTTGCTTGGACCATCGCATCAGTGATTGGTGAGCTTGAAACAGGTAAGTACATGGCAAGCCTTGCTACTGGTAATATCCCGTTTGCATTATTACCTGCAGTATTATTCTTGCTTGCTGGTTTAACCGCTTTCTCAACCGGCACAAGCTGGGGAACGTTCGGTATCATGTTGCCAATCGCAGCGGATATGGCGATGGGCAGTGACAGCACAATGATGTTACCAATGTTAGCCGCAGTATTATCTGGTGCAGTATTCGGTGACCATTGTTCACCAATCTCGGATACCACCATCTTGTCGTCAACGGGTGCGAGCTGTCATCACTTAGACCACGTAATGACGCAATTACCGTATGCCTTGATTGTCGCTGTTATCAGTATTGTCGGTTACACAGTGCTTGGTTTTACTGGCTCTGTAGCAATGGGCTTTATTACTTGTTCAGTGTTATTTGTACTAGCAGTATTAGGGCTTAAAATAGCAACTAAGTAACGACTGGTTTTAATATTCTGATATAAAAAATGCCACTCAATTGAGTGGCATTTTTGTATTTACTGTATACGTTAGGCTAATTAATTTAAGCCGCGGCGCTCAAGTAATCCTTCAGTGGTTGGGGCTTGGCCTCTAAAGTTTTGATACGCTTCCATCGGCGGTACACTGTTACCCACTTCACGAATCGTTTTTCTAAACTTCATGCCTATTTCGCGATTTAAACCACCTTGAGTTTGCACGTAAGCAAAAGCATCAGCTGCAAGAATTTCACTCCACATATAAGCGTAATAGCTTGCTGAGTAACCGCCAGGGAATGCATGCGCAAAGTAGGTTGAGCGGTAACGTGGCGGCACTGCAGGCAAATCAACGCCGTGTTTTTTCAAAGCATTGGCTTCGAATTGCTCAACGTTCTGTAAAGGAGCATCAGCGTCCAGTGCATGCCATTCTAGGTCAAGCAGAGCTGCCGACATGTACTCTAACGTATCGAAGCCTTGGTTAAAGCTTCTTGATGCCAGTAGCTTCTGCAGCAAATCATCAGGGATAGGTTTACCCGTATCATAATGCTTGGCGTAATTAGCAAGTACTTTGGGATGTGCGGCCCAGTCTTCCTCAAAGGTTGACGGGAATTCTACAAAGTCACGTGAAACAGAAGTTCCCGCTAGTGAAGGGTATTTCACTTTTGAGAACATACCATGAGTACCGTGGCCCATTTCATGGAACATAGTCGTTGCTTCATCGTAGCTCACAAACGTTGGCTGGCCTTCAGGCGCCTTTTTAATGTTCATCACGTTTACAACGACAGGCTTTTGATTTAATAGCTCTGACTGGCCAACAAAAGAGCTCATCCATGCGCCGCCACGTTTGCCTTCACGGGCAAAGTAATCAGCGTAGAAGATAGCCATGCTTGACCCGTCTTCATCAAACATCTCGTAAGCTTTTACATCAGGATGATACACAGGTAAGTCTGGGCGCGGCTTAAGCGTTACGCCGTAAAGCTCTTGTAAGGTAAAGAAAACCCCATCTTCAAGTACGCGATTAAATTCAAAGTAAGGCTTGATTGATGCTGAATCTAAGTCAAATTTTTCTTTACGCACTAGCTCAGCGTAATAAGCCCAGTCCCATGGCGCTAGAGTAAAGTCGCCGCCGGTTTTGTCAATCATCGCTTGAATGTCTGCAGCTTCTTTTTGGGTATTTTCAACGACCGCAGGCACCATAGAGCCGAACATGTCATATACCGCTTCAGGTGTTTTTGCCATTTGCGGCGCCAAGCGGTAGTCAGACCAAGTGTCGAAACCTAATAGTTTGGCTTTTTTAGCCCGAAGCTGTGCTAAACGTGCCACTAATGAAGCCGTTTCATTTTCGCCTGTTAAGCCACGGTTAGCAGATGCTTCCCATACTTGCTGACGTAATGCTCGATTATCTAGCTGCGCCAATACTGGCTGACGAGTGGTATTGGTGATGTTAAGTAAGTATTGGCCGTCAAATCCCGCAGCAGCGGCATCCGCTTTTGCTGCAGCGATTGCTGATGTTGATAAGCCTGCAAGTTGACCCTCATCGTCCACAGTTACAGCAATTTCTTTACTTAGTCTTAATAGCCTTTGAGCAAATTCATTGGTGAGGGTTGATTGCTCTTCATTTAACTCACGGATTTGCTGCTTTTCAGCTTCAGTTAGTTTGGCGCCCGCCAGTACAAAACGCTGATGATAGACTTCAACTAAACGGACTTCTTCATCAGTCAGCGACATGGTCAAGCGGTTAGCGTAAATGGTTTGAATACGGGCAAAAAGCTCAGGGTTCAGGTTGATGTTATCTGAGTGAGCAGCCATTTTAGGCGCCATAATACCTTGTACTTTACGCAGCTCTGGGTTGCTATTTGAACCTGTAAGGTTATAGAAAATGCTCGAGGTACGGGTTAGTAAAGCGCCACTTTTTTCCATTGCGGCAATGGTATTCTCAAACGTGGCGGCAGCTGGGTTAGCGGCAATATCCAAAATTTGTTGGTAATGCTGCGCCATACCGAGCTCAAGGGCTGGCAGATAATGCTCATCTTTAAGCTGGCTAAAGTCAGGTGCCTGATACTGTAAAACACTGGCTTGTAATAGTGGATTCTGTTGCACTGCAGCCTCTTGTGTTGCTGTTTCAGTTGAGTTGTTTGAATTGTTGTAACTGCAACCGCCTAAAGCGAGGGTAGTAGCAATGGCTACTGCGACAATTGTTTTATGCATCGACTTTCTACTTCCTTAATTATAATTGTTTATGCAATTTATCAATTGTTTCTTAATCGTATATGAAGAATGTTGGGTTTTGTGATGCCTGTAATTGTTATGGACTTAACAGAGCGTAAAACTGTGATCTAATTTATTGCAGAATGTAAATTTTGTTAATGTATGCGAGGTTTACGGTTGTCACGCCTTACTTGCTAGTTGTTATAGCCTCAGTAATTTGCCAGAAAACCTGTTAACAGCTTCACGCTATTAAATCTGTAATCGGCTTATTTAAAAGTCGATTCGATGATAGAATAACGGCGATTATAACAATAAGGATCTTCTGTTTTGGCACAACTCTATTTCTATTATTCGGCTATGAATGCTGGCAAATCAACATCACTTCTACAATCATCTTATAACTACCGTGAACGCGGAATGAATACGCTAGTCATGACAGCGTCAATCGATGATCGTTATGGTGTGGGAAAAGTCGCCTCAAGAATAGGGATTGAAACTGAAGCGCAAGTTTTTGGTGCTGAAGATAACTTATCTAAGATGATTGAAACTGAGCTTGAAAGCCAAAAGCTGCATTGTATTTTAATTGATGAATCGCAGTTTTTAAGTAAAGAACAAGTGAAACAATTAACTCACGTGGTGGATAATTTAGATATTCCAGTACTGTGTTATGGCCTTAAAACTGATTTCCAGGGTGAGCTGTTTAGTGGCAGCCAATACCTATTAGCATGGGCTGATAAATTGGTTGAGTTAAAAACCATTTGTCATTGTGGCCGTAAAGCTAACATGGTGGTGCGTCTTGATGGCAATGGCAAACCAATGCGTGAAGGCGAGCAAGTGGCGATTGGTGGTAACGAAAGCTATGAGTCAGTATGTCGTAAGCATTTTCGTGAGTTCATTTGGGACTAATACTGTTGATAACAGTATTTTGATTAAATGAGAAGTTGAGAGCCATTTTTTGAAAACTGAAACGGGTTGGGAGTAACGCATTTCTGCTTCAAAACGTGTTTCAAATTTTGAAGTTATCGTTTGAAAAAAAAATCAAAGTCGTGGCGCTTCGCCCACACCAGAGCAAGAAGGGTGAAACTGCTCACCCCTCTTGCATCTCCCCAGCAGCCCCGGCGAAATTTTCTGAAAAGCGAAAGATTTCCAACGGGGGATCGATCCAGCTTTAAACTTCGTTTGTGCTAACTTCTGACTTATTCGAAAATGCTACCGCTTCCGATGGGCCGTCCATGGCCCGACGAAAGCTAGCCTGACGTCCTGTCAGCCTCACGCTATTTTCTTCAACGTCCTCAATTCAAATTGAGTCTTTTAGATTTTTATATTTAGATCTTTTTATGCTTATCATTGCCACAAATACCGTCAAATCGAAGAGACAATAAACCCAGTGTAGATGCAGCAGCGAGCTTCCAAAACATGGATGTTTTGGCAGAGCTTACATGGACGTACTTGTAGCGTCTCGCAGTTGTATCTGCACAAAAGCCTGCGGCAGGCAATGGATTAGATAGAAGTAGCGATATAAGACAACCTTGCCAATAAAAACTAATAAAAACTAATAAAAAATTCTCGGGTTTACCAGTCAAACAATCCTATATCATTGAAAAGTTCGCGTTTTGGCTTAAAAGAAGTTTACATAACGACCCAAGATAATTCTCGGTTATCTCAATTCTCGGTTTTATCCACTATTTAGTCGATTGATTTAAACTTTGATGGCTGTTAAGTTATTAAAATTATTAATAAATCATGCTTAAAAGTGATTGAGTTTTGGTAAGTGGCCTTGGGGTGTTTATCGGAATTCTCGCTAATAAGCTGTTATATTTTAAGGAAGCATATGAGAAAGCTACTAGTACTTACTATTTTAATTTCTACTAATTTATTTGCTGGAGTTTACAAATGTACAGAAGCTGATGGATCAGTTACTTTTAGTCAATTCCCTTGCGAAGGGAAGCAGGAGGTGTTGCAGGAAACAGCTGTCTCTTCCAATAATGCTATAAGTGAAATAGAAAGTATTGAGGTCTTTACTGCGGGCCATATCAACGTTCAAAAAATTTCCAATAAAGAGATACTCAACCAAATAAAAGAAATAATGAGTACTAAAATATCAAAAAAAGTCAAAGGCTACTCAAGAGATGAAAATATTTTCATTATTAAAAATGCTACTAATGAACAAAATTGGCGTATCAAGTCTAATGGTGCATTACTCCTTTGGCCAAAAAACGTAAACGACGTTGCAAGGCATTATTTTTTACCAAACCATGAGAAACTTATAGGGTTACTAAATAAAATATAACAGATAAGGATAGGCCGCGCGTAGCCGCGTCCTTATCCCAAGTGTTGAACAAGCCCGAGTGATACCTTT
>NZ_JAUOSO010000030.1:0-41588 GCF_030548905.1 Shewanella sp. 2_MG-2023 | reverse complement strand
AACGATGGCACAGTGGTTGAGGGTGATTGGATTACGCATTTTGGTATTGAGCAGCATGGTACTGCTGAAGATGACAGTATCAGTGGCAGCAATATTAATAGCACCATAAAAGGCTTTGAAGGCAACGATACATTATCGGGTGGTTTAGGTGATGACACGCTTGATGGTGGCGCGGGTGATGACTTATTGAATGGAGGTTTTGGGAGTGATATTTATCATTTTGATATTGGAAGCGGTCAAGATATTGTAAGTAATTATGATTCAAGTCCTTCTAGTATTGATGTAGCTCATTTTGATGATATTTCAATTGAGGATCTTTGGTTGAGTCAGAATGAAAATGATCTACAGATCAATATCGTTGGCACCGATGATCAAGTTACCATTTCCGATTGGTATAGTGGTGGGAATTATCAACTTGATCAAATAGAGATGGGGGGGGAAGTATTGCTAAATGCTCAGCTTGAGCAACTTGTTTCTGCTATGGCAAGCTTTGATGTACCAACTGGAGTTGGAAGTATTGTTACTCAAGAGGCTAAAGATGCAATAAAACCTGTCCTAGTTGAAAGTTGGCAAACCATCTAGGAATAGGCTCGTTGTATAACTAAAATTCTATTAGAAGGCACCGCACATAATAGTGATGTGCCTTTTTATTTTAAGCTCTAGCCTTTAAGTAGTTTAATTTCAGATGAAGTTATGGGCAATGATAATATATTAAAATTTGTCAGCTTATGGTTATATTTTATGTCAGTATATGGTTATATTTTATGTCAGTATATGGTTATATTTTTTAGCTAAGCGATTGAAAGTTGGGTGTGGTCTATGTCAGCTTATGCTTGCAGCGACAGTAATTATATCGTCATAAAAAAGGCTGCCTAGGCAGCCTTTTTTATTTGTATTTTAATACGATTATTTGGCATCGAAACTGAATGCTTGACCTGCAATAGCAGCTTCATACATTAAGCCACCTTTAGCTGCCGTGAAAATAGCCATACCGTTCATGTAATTAGCTTTGGCTGCGGTGCGGTTACCCGCATTACCTGCCGCGGCTGAGTTGCCCGTTGAGCCCACTTGCGCGTTTGCGCCAACGGTAATGGCAACAGCTGATGCTTGTGCACTGAATTCAAAGGTACCGCTAGTAAAATCATCGTAGGCGGCTTTATTCTTAAAAAATATAATTTCGCTGTAAGCTTGGCCACCTAACTGAAAGCCGATAGACAATTGCGATAGAGTGGAGTCGCCAGTATGGATCCCGCCTTTGTACACTCGACCCGCGCCATACGCTGCGCCAATACCAATGCCGCCTTTACCCACGGTTGGATAAATGGCATAACCATAAGCATTTTGGAAAAAATTCTGTACTTCAGGGGCTTTTCTAAAGTCTTCCACTGTTTTGGCATATTTATCAGCATGTGCAAAATTTGAAAAAGTCAGTCCTATTAAGACGAAGGTGACGGACAACAGTGATAATATGTTTTTCATATTTACTCCTACAAGTAAGGGAAAGCAGGGCTCAACTTAGGCTGAACCATTAGCTAGCACATGCTAACAGCAACTTGAATCCTTGAGCGGTAACGAGGTTGATGCTCAATGACTAAAAAGTCGATAATCAATTCAGACTAGCAGCATAACAAAGCCAGAGCCGGAAGCACAAAACTAAAACGCCTAATGACAGCTATTGTTCAGGCTGACTCACTAGGCGTTGTTAATCTTTAGGTCGAAATGATGAAAATTGATTAGTTTGAGTTTTGCTTAGTCTTCTATACCTAAGACATAATAATCAAACCACTTTTTGTCCCACTCCATTTTTGCTTTACGGTGCTGATAATGGCTCAGGCCGTGGCCTTCTCCTGGGTAGACCACTAATTCTACAGGTACATTTAAATAGTGCCTTAAGGCACGATATAGCCCTTGTGCATGGCCAACTGGCACGCGTTGATCGTTTTCGCCAATGTGAATAAGAGTAGGCGTGGTGATATTATTAGCTTTGGTCAATGATGAGCCATGGGAGTATGCTTCTGGCTTTTCCCAAGGTAGTCCTTCCATAAAGTTAACCACATGACCGGGTGTATCTTCTAGCATCCACTGTAAACGTTGATCGAACACCCCAGCACCAGAGCTCGCGGCTTTAAAGCGATCAGTTGTGCTAATTAAAGCATTCGTTAAATAGCCGCCATTACTCCAGCCCATCACAGCCATTTTATCTTCATCAACAATGCCTTCTGCGATTAAGTAATCGACGCCAGCAAGAATATCGTTGACTTCAATATCGTGTTCACGACCGACTAATTCGGTTAAGAACTTATCGCCATAGCCAGTGGAACCACGATAGTTTGGCGACAAAATAGCCCAGCCATCAGCAGAAAAAGTGCCACGACCATAGGAACGGTGTTGCAGTGCATAAGGGGTGGCAGCAGTCGGCCCACCATGAATTTGCACGACTAAGGGTAAACGACCTTGTGTTTTGGTGTAGCCATGGGGAAGTTCTAGAATACCTTCAACATCACTGCCATCTGGCGCGGTCCATTTTACTATCGAAATTTGAGGTAATTGCCATTGGCTGACTTGAGAGTTGATATCGGTAATACGCTTAATTTTAGCGCGGCGATTGTTGGCATCTGCAATGAATAAATCACTGAAATGGGTTAAGCCATTATGGCTTAGCGCAACCTTCTTACCAGACTGGCTAAAGTCATAACTGCCAACGACAGTATCAGCACCGATGACACTGCGAGTCTCTTGCTGTTGACCATTGTCAAACTCCGTGCAGTAAATTTTAACTTTGGCTTCGATTGCACCGCGATAACAAATCTCATCACTGTCGGGGCGCCATTTAAGATCGTCGCCATTTAAGGTGACTTTATCTGGGCGAGTTAACTCAGTTATTTTCGTGTTGTTAGCGTTAATATCTGCGATGAACAACTTACCTGGGTGACCGTCAAAATCGATTCTAAATGCCAGGTTATGATTGTCTTCATGCCATGATAACCCGAGCAACCAGCCATATGGTGATGGGGCTTGTTGGCGCCATTGAGTGTCTTGCAATACTTGATGCTTCTGATTGCTGATATCAAAGATGTCGATATCTGACCAGCCTTCAAGTTTGACTAATTCATTATCTTCTGTGGTAATTCGGGCAATTTTTGATTGGTCTTGATTCACGCTAAATTGCCACACGACTTTACCGTCATCAATCAGTGTTTTTTGCTTATAGTGTTCTAAGTCCAGAACATGTAATGGATTGGAATCGTGCGAGCCGTGACCATACTCTGGTGCACTATGGCTGTTTCGCATGGCGCTCCATTGGTCTGTTTCTTCAACGGTTTTATTGCCGATAAAGTACAGGTTTTTGCCATCTTGGCTTATTTGAAATGCGTTAACACCTTTAACCTCTTTGGTGAGAGGCTGAATGTCATTACCGTTTGCGGTCATTCTAAAGACTTGATTTTTACCATTGTGTGGCGCTTTTTCACTGGTATCAGTGCGTTTGCTGAGGAAATAAATATATTGCCCATCTGCACTCCATACCGGGCTTGATTCATTTTCGTTACTAAAAGTGAGACGTTGAGCTTGACGTGTTTTAGTGTCAACTTTCCATAAGTCAGCTTGCGCTTTATCGAGCTCTTTATCCCAACGGCTTTCGACCCAAATAGCGTGTTTAGCATTGGGACTGAAACGGACTTGTTTCATTATGCCGATATCAAAAAAATCGTCGATAGTAATTTTATTAGCTTGATTAGCATAGACTTGAGTTGATAAGCCCATTAGCGTGAACATGCCAATACGGCGTAAGGTTGTGCTGGATAGTGTCATGGAGGTCCTTTCCTTTTTTATTATATTAATTGACTCGCTTTTCTGTCGTGTTTTCGTCGTTCATTATTGTCTGTAAGTAGTTCAACTCTTCTGAATTAAGTAGCTGCTCGCTGGCTTTTTGTGGTTTTTTACTGGCTTCATTACTCAAATTTGTGGTTCCGCGAAGATAAGCCGCGCGGGTAATTTGGTGTAACCCGTAAAGTGCAAATACATAGACAGTCAATAATAGAGATAATCTAGCAATGGTATGCGCCAGCACTGAAACGGTATCGCCAAAATAAAACGGTACTAATAACATGATAAGGCGTAATACCCAGTTAAGTAATATTCCACAGGTTAGAATTAGCAGCCAACGAAATCGAATGTCTTTTAAGGTTTGTTGGTTTGCTAGCTTAAACCGCTTTCTGTGTTTTCTGAGGGTTTTAAAGATAAGCGTAAAGTAAACAGCACTCTGTAAAATGATGAATCCAGGCATGATCAGGGCAATCATATTGATATGACTGAGTTCACTGACCGTTGCGACTGATTGGCGAGATGCGTTTGGATCGATACCGATATTAAAAGACACAGCTAACACAATCACCAGCATGGAAATAAAGGTGGGCAGTAGATGTTTACTACTATTGAGCTCTGAAACCTTTATTTGCAGGCTCGATTTACAGTACGAGTACAGTAGTGGCATCAATAGAAAATAAAATGGCACCATGAGGGTAAGCACAAAGTGCATCTGATATTGCACACTGTCTCGTGGGATAGCACCAGTAGCAAAAAAGAGCGCAATTAAGATGAATAATGCACCAAGAAGACGATTACTTTGAGTGGTTGCAGGATCGTTATTGGCATAGATATAACGTACATATAAGCCCACTCCTAAGCAATGAATGCCACTGAGTAATGATAACCATATGTAAGCTTGCGCAAAAAAAGATCCGAGTTCGATGAATTACCCCTTTTCAAAGTAGAGTGATAATACCTGTAAGCGACTATTTCAACCAGTACCCTAAGTTAATTTTTGCTTTCTTATATGTCGATTAGACACACCCTCAGGTGGTTTTCCTGGCGCAGGCTTTCTTTCTGCCAATAAATGTTTAATCGACATGATGGGATGGGGAATTAACATACGCGGGCCTGAGTAAATCATGATTTCTCTGACTTTTTGTTTCATGTGCGGTTTATAACAATGCACAGGGCATTTATTACAGGTCGGTTTATCTTGACCATAAGGACAACGGTCGAGCCTGGTTTCTGCATATTGCAGTAGCTCTGTGCATTCAGCGCATAAGGTTTGCTTGTGTTCTTGCTGATGATGAGCGCGACAATATATTTTTGCCATAGCAGTCATCGTATTCAGTTCAAACAACAATTGACCAGAGAGAAGTGGAGTGGCTGACATAGATAAATACCTTAGTAATTTACTCGGGTATGGTTAGTGTAACGAGCATCATATTAGGAGTTCAATTTAGGTGATAATAAGCTTGAGCTAAAGCACAAAAAAGTAAAAATTTGAATTTATCCCCAGTTATCATGTTTAAAGGCACAAAAGCGGGATAAATACTTGATTTATGACCACACAATAGCTTATTAATACCTATATAGCTGTTTAAAAATGCAGCGTAGAAATATACTCGCTTGAATACGCTTTGACCTTTTTATAAAAGCTATTTTAAATTCATAATTCATGACACAGGCATGGTGTTATCAATGAAAATTATCGTAATTGTTTTATTAGTGTTGTTAGGCGTCTATTTGTATCGTCGAACTCAAAATGTGGCTAAACAAGAGCTTGAGCAGCCAGAGTCGACAGAAACCGAACAGGAGCCAACCAGTGTCATTGAAGGCGAGGCTGATACTGTGGTTGCAGAAGCTGAAAAAGTGGATGCTGTGCCAGAGCCAGAGCCAGAGCCAGAGCCAGAGCCAGAGCCAGAGCCAGAGCCAAAAGTCGAAGAGGCCGTTACTCAAGCCGCGCCCGTTATTCAAGCGGAGCCAGCTGCTGAGGTTGAAGCTGAAACTACATCTGAGCCTGAAGCTGTCACAGCAGAAGCAGAACCTACACTCGAAACGCAGCCAGAACCAGCCACAAATGATCTGGCTCTGCCTACGACAGGCGCTTGGGCTGGTGAAGTGTTCACTGGTTTAGTGGCGAAGCATGATGTGAATGCTGATGCAGCAGTCCAACATCAGAGCTTATTGAACATTATTGGCCACAGCTATAAATTGCGTAAACAAGCTGAATATTGTCAGTACGGAGCGCAATTGACAGATATTTATTTATCTACTTTTGAGCAATACCAGCAAGATAATAAGATTGCAGCTGATGAAAAAGGTCCAGGCTTTATGCAGCTTTCAACTATGCTTAATGACACCAAACAGTTTGATAAAGCCATTGCAGTGTGCCAGCAAGCAATGACTTATCAATTAAGCGACGGAACTGTCACTGGCTTTGAAGGTCGAATTAACCGTATTGAAAAAGCAAAATCTAAAGCAGGTGACTAATTCAATGCTTAACTAACACATGACTCATTAAATTCATGTTGATGATTATAAAGCGGACTCAGGTTCGCTTTTTTATTGGCAAAAAATACTGATTTGTATAGACAAACCGGACTATGTTGCCATTATAGGGCGCATTTAAATCCCCCATGAGTAATGATGACATCATGGTAGTTATTTGAATCGGGATGGCATATTTATTTAAAGAAAGACTAAAGAGGGTTTTATGAATTCCAAGATACTAATTAAGATAGTTTTTTGTTTGGGTTTAGTCAGTCTGGCAGGGTGTTTACGCACACCTGAATGGACACTATTTTATTATGCAGACGAAGCCCAAAAGCCTCAAAACCCAATAAACACAGATTATATAGCTGGTTATTATGACACCCTTGAACAATGTCAGTTAAAAGGGGACGGCATGTTACGTCTAAGCGGTAAAAGCTATGTTGCAATGGACAATAGCGCCCTTGAAAATGCGACTGCGATTCCAGTCGCCATCGAGAAAGGATATCAATGTGAGCAGCTATGTGAAGTTAATGACGATAATGTCATTATCTGTAAATAGGCTGTCCTAGGGAAAGGCTTAATGCAGTTTAAACAAGATTTTTTTGAGCAACTAGAAGGGTTTTATTCGCAAGTTTACCCTTTGCCGATCAGTAATCCACACTGGTTAGCATGGAGTGATGATGCAGCAAAACTCATCGGGTTATCAGAGCCTAATGATGAGCTGCTAATGCAGTTATCAGCGAATCATGCCGTGCCCGGTGCCAGTTATTATGCCCAGGTTTATAGTGGTCATCAGTTTGGTGGCTATTCTCCTCGTTTAGGTGATGGTCGTTCAATTATTCTTGGAGAAGCATTCACAACCAAGCCAACAGGTGAACATAGCCTTGCTTGGGATGTGGCACTAAAAGGTGCAGGGCCAACACCATACTCCCGTCATGGTGATGGTAGAGCAGTAATGCGTTCGGCGGTGCGAGAGTTTTTAGCCTCAGAAGCATTGGCGGCGCTGTCGGTGCCGACAACTCGGGCACTCGCCGTTATCGGTTCAGATTTACCTGTATGGCGAGAGTCGCAAGAAACCGCAGCGATTACAGTCAGATTAGCTAAAACTCATATTCGATTTGGTCATTTTGAGTATTTTTGCCATAGCAATGAAGGTGGTAAGGATAAATTAATCAAACTGCTTAACTTTACCATTGCTCAGCATTACCCGCATTTATCTCAGGACTATCAAGGTTACAAAGCCTGGTTTACTCAAGTTGTTAAAGATACAGCGGTGTTAATTGGACATTGGCAAGCCGTTGGTTTTGCTCATGGGGTGCTGAATACCGACAATATGTCGATTCTTGGTGACAGTTTTGACTTTGGTCCGTTTGCTTTTTTAGACACCTTTAAAGAAGACTTTATTTGCAACCATTCTGATCCGGAAGGGCGTTATGCCTTTGGCCAGCAGCCTGGTATTGGCCTTTGGAATCTGCAGCGTTTGGCGCAAGCATTAACCCCGGTGATAGAATCCGATGACCTCGTTGCAGCGCTTAATACTTATCAAGCTGAATTAGTGCAGCAATATTTATTACTGATGCGGGCTAAAATGGGTCTTGGACTCGGTGATTTAGCTGCAAACACAGTGGATAAAAGTACATCGAAATTAGCAGAGTTACAGGCAGCACAAGATAAAGCTGATTTAGACTTTATTGGCCGATTTTGCGCGGTTATGCAACATAATATGTTGGACTATACCCATACTTTTCGTGCACTTGGTCAGCTAGATATTGGGTGTAATAATCCTAATATTGCTGATGACATTATTGACCGACCTCAATTTGATACTTGGTTTAAAGATTACCAACAACGCGTTGTTGCAGGTAATAATGGCAAGATGGTCGAGATAGCCGCATGGCAAACAGACCGAAATAGCGTTAATCCAAAGTACATTTTGCGAAATTATTTAGCCCAAGAGGCCATTGTAGCGGTCGAAGAAGGTGATAATAGTAAGCTCGTTGAGCTGCATCAATTACTGACAACCCCTTATGCAGAGCATACAGATAAACAACATTATGCTGAGCGTCCTCCGCAATGGGGACAAGGTTTAATCATTTCTTGCAGTAGTTAATTATCATTACTTGTATAATAGTTAGTTATCGTTATTTGTATAATGGTTACGGTCATTGATAGTCATTAGTCGGCCAATGGGCGCATGTAAATCAGCCCAATAAATCAGTTTACCAGCACACTTAAGGAAGATTATGAACTCAGGTTCATTTGAGAAAAAAGCGCCAAATTCAGTGGCAATTAAAAATGCCCAATTAGATGACGAAGCATTGAGTATCTTGATCTCTGCCAATATTGATTTTGAACGGTTCGAGGCGTTTGCTGACCCTTTAGCTTTGGCGTTAGATTGTGAGGTGCGTGAGCGCCAATGGGGCGCAGATCGCCACCAATGGCTACTAAATTTTGAAGGTAGTCAGCTATGGCTAAACTATGAGTTTTACGGTGATATTTGTTGGATATCCACAGAGACCCAAGCTGATTTGGAAGTGCTAGAGTATCTAATGACTTTGCTCGCGCCGCTGATAACGTCTCCGAATTCATCAATATGTACAGCACAAGATGCATCAAATAAGGCAAAGGACGATTTATGAGTAATCGCATAGAAGAGTCAGTCCCGCAGGTCACACTCACGCCAAACCAGCAGGATGCATCGTTTCATTACCAGGCGCTTACCCCTGATTTAATCCTCGATGCGATTGAAAGCCTTGGCGTATTCCCTGAAACCGGTTTGTTAGCGCTCAATAGTTACGAAAACCGTGTTTACCAGTTTCGATGTGATCGTGGTAATCGTTATGTGGTGAAGTTCTATCGTCCACATCGTTGGAGTGAGGCGCAAATTCAAGAAGAACATGATTATGCATTAGCGCTGGCAGCAGAAGATATCCCTATCGCAGTGCCATCAATCATCAATGGCAAAACATTGCACCATTATCAAGGTTATAAATTTACTTTGTTTCCGTCTATTGGTGGCCGTGCATTTGAAGTCGATAATTTAGATCAACTTGAATCTGTCGGACGTTTTATTGGCCGCATTCATCAATATGCGAGTAAGCAGCCTTTTCAATATCGAGAGCCACTTTCAAGCAAAATACTGGGAGATGATGCGCTGGCCTTTTTACAAGATTCTGGACAAGTTTCAGAAGGGATTAGCCAACAATTTTTTACTGTTGCTGAACAAGTACTGGATAAAGCCAAGGGCATTATTTCAGCCCATTCGTTTCCTACGATTCGTCTGCATGGGGATCTTCATGCCAGTAATATTTTGTGGACCCCAGATGGTCCAGGTTTTGTTGATTTAGATGATGCGCGCCAAGGTCCTGCTGTGCAAGATATTTGGATGATGCTGACAGGTGACCGACAGCAACGCTTATTACAGTTAGATGTGTTACTGGAAGGCTATCAGGAATTTTATGATTTTGACCAACGAGAGCTTAAGCTCGTTGAGCCTTTGCGCGCCTTAAGAATGCTGCATTACAACGCTTGGCTAACTAAAAGATGGCAAGATCCTGCATTTCCAATGAACTTTCCGTGGTTTGGTGATATCAAATACTGGGAACAACAAACGTTGGCATTTAAAGAGCAGCTAGCTGCGTTAGATGAAGCCCCTTTGAGTTTGATGGGATATTAGGCTTCTAAGATTCAATTGTAGATTGTTACAAATGATCTTGATAAGGTCTTGAGATACGAAGATAACCTACATTATGATACGGTTTAAGAAATTATAAATTTAGCTATGCATATTGGCTATATCGCTAATGGCATAAAACAGATGGCAAGTTTTAAATATTTTATTGTAAACAATATATTTTAAAGATTGCACACTAAAGGAAGCAAAATGAAAAAAGCACTATTAATGGCAGCAGCACTACTTTTAGCCCCAATGGCTGCAACTGCTGCAGATTATAAAGAAGGTGTGCATTACACCGTGATTAACGAAGGCCCAGCAACATCTAAGCCTGAAATCACCGAGTTTTTCTCATTCTTCTGTGGTCACTGTTATAACTTTTCAAAAACAGTGGTACCAAAAATTGAATCTACTTTGCCAGAAGGTGTGACATTCAACCAAGCGCACGTTGAGTTTATTGGCCGTGAAATGGGTACTGAAATGTCACGTGCATTTGCTATTGCTCATCAGTTAAACGTTGAAAAGAAAATTGAACATGCCATTTTCGTTGCGATTCATGACACAAAACAACGTTTCACCAGCCTAAAAGACATCCGTATGCTATTTATCGCCAACGGTGTTGATGGTAAAGATTTCGATGCGGCTGCAAATTCATTTATGGTGAATGCACAAATGTCTAAAATGAAGCGTGACACTGAGAATGCTAAATTATCAGGTGTACCTGCGTTAGTCGTTAACGGTAAATACCGTGTTGAGACGGGGTCAATCAAGTCTTATGATGAGTTATTAGAGATTGCTTACTACTTAACGTCTAAAGATAAATAGTCGGTATTTTATTGGCGCGTTAATCGTCGATAACCAGCTAACGAAAGGAGCCTATAACGGCTCCTTTTTTATTGAGGCATTATTCATGAAGAGTGTGTAATGTGCTGAAAAAAAGCAAAAAAAAACCGTAGGTTTTAAAAATAGGATTTTAAAACGATACGGTGATGAGCCAATTGGCTCTTTATTTACCCTGAGTAACGTGGTTACTCTATCAAAGCGTCAAAAAAATGGCAAGCGTCATTTTTGTGTTGTTTTTAAATATCGATGATTTAATGGAAATAGTGTGGGTTATTTCATAGAAATTTAGATAAAAAATGTTTAATTTAATGAAACTCTGAAGGGCTTTATACTGTCCAATATAAGCCAATAAAGATAACAACCAAGCTTAGGAGTTCTCATGAGACGTTTCCCGGTTTATGCACCAAAGCTCATTGTAAAACACGCTAGAATTTTTGTGACAGGAGTGATTTGGGTTAAAGATTTAGGTTGTATTGAATTTAATCGTGGCCGTTTTGTGATGCCGAAAAAAAGCCTGCCAAAAGTGAAGCAGGCTGTTTCAGAACTTAATGAGCTACTTGCAGCTCAGCACCATGAAGCAAGTGCCGTTTAGCTTTCGCTGTTAAGCAAACCAACAAGACCGTTTACTTTGTCGTTCCATGAGTTTAGGTCTTGTTGCAGTTGTTGATTAGACTCAGTCAACTGAACATTCTTTTGCTTCTCTTCTTCAAGCTCCATTTTTAGTAGCTCAGCATTTTCAAGAGTAGCCTGGATTTTGGCTTCCAGTTGGGACAATAATTCAAGGCTCATATCGGGAGTCCTAATAGTTTCTGGATGGAATGCTGATTCTAGCAGTGACTGGGGTTTAAGGAATAGACAAATCTGTTAAGTGGTTAAAAAAAGTACCACTTTTACTACTATTTTCTAAGCTTTTATCATCCACTGGTTTATTTGCCCTGTTTTTTGTATTCAGACTGCAACAATTTACTTTTGTTGGGGGATTTTTCAGGGAAACCTTTTTAGCGTTATTCAATTTATTCCCTGTCTTTAATACGATATTGATTATTGTGCACTTCAATTGACGGTTAAATTTACTCCACATTGTCCATTTGCTTGACATTGCAACTGATGATTCATAGTCTGCAATCTCTGTTTTCAAGGTGGTATCAAATGGACATCAAATATAATTTAAAATCGTCACGCCGTACTGAGCAATTTCAACCTGAAGGTAATGTTGGCTTTGGTAATCTCAGAACTGATCATATGTTTTTAATGGACTATCGAGATGGCCAATGGTGCGACCCTCGCATCGAACCGTATGCTCCTTTTGAAATTGCCCCTGGTGCAATTTCACTGCATTACGGACAATCAATTTTTGAAGGCGCCAAAGCCTTTATGCATGATGATGGTGAAATCTATACTTTTAGATTAAATAAAAATGCCGAACGCTTAAACACCTCTGCAGACATCTTATGTATTCCTAACCTTGATGAAGATAAACAACTTGAAGCAATTAATGCATTAATCGATGTGGACCGTTTATGGTTCCCGATGCAAGACGGTGCATGTTTATATATTCGTCCATTTATTTTTGCAACAGAAGATAGATTGTCGGTTAGCCCTAGCTTGAATTTCACCTTCTGTGTCATTTTAAGCCCAAGTGGTGCTTATTATGCCGATGGCGTGAGCAAAGCGATTCGTTTGCTTATCAGTAAAAAATTCCATCGCGCGGTTTCTGGTGGTACTGGCGCATCTAAAGCCGCAGGTAACTACGCAGCGTCTTTACGTGCAGGCCAAGCGGCAGCCGAGTATGGTGCAGCGCAGGTGTTATACCTTGACGCTAACAACCAGCAGATTGAAGAAGTGGGCGCGATGAACCATTTCCATGTGTTAAAAGACGGTACGGTTGTTATTCCAACCTTCACCGACACGATCCTTAAGTCTATTACGTCTCAATCAATGCTTGAACTTGGGCATATCTTAGGTTGTGAAGTTCGCCAAGAAACGATCATGCTTGATAAGTTCATCGCCGATATTGAAGCGGGTGAAATTGTTGAAGCTGGCGGCTTTGGCACCGCAGCGGTAGTATCGCCTGTAGGATCATATATCTTTGAAGATGGCCGTGTTGTTACTGTTGGTGACGGCGAAGTGGGCCCGAGTATTAAACGTATTTACCAAATTTTCACTGAGTTACAAAATGGCCAACTTGAAGGCCCTGAAGGTTGGGTTAAACGCGTTGAGCGTGTTGCACCATAATTAGTTACAAGGTCATTATTAGCAGAACTTGAGTCGCGAATAGCTAGCTCTTGGCTTAACAAAAATGCGACCTCCTTACGTTATATTTATAACGTTATTTAGGAGGTCGTTTTTTATTGTGCGTATTCAAAGACGAATGATGGCAATAGGCACTAATGAATTCTTATCTCATTATGGCTTATTGCTCGCTGACGATATCCGTACTTTTTTCAAGCTTATCTTGCTTTAATTTCTCTAAGCAATCATCAGCTGTTAGCGGCTTACTTAATAGGAAACCCTGCACTTGATCGCAGCCTTCATATTTTAAGAAGTCGAGCTGCTCTTGAGTTTCAACACCTTCAGCGACAACATTAAGCTCTAAACTGTGGGCGAGGGTAATGATTGCGCTGGTAATTGCGGCATCATCGGGATCTTCAATAATATCACGGACGAATTCTCTATCGACTTTAAGGGTATCGATAGGGAAACGTTTTAAATAACTTAAGCTTGAATAGCCAGTACCAAAATCATCAATGGCAATAGTAAGCCCCAAGGCTTTTAACTGTGATAATACTTTCACAGAATCTTGTGGATTACCCATAATCATCGACTCTGTTAGCTCAAGTTCTAGGGCACTTGCTGGTAGGCCTGATACCGCTAATGCCACTTCAATGGTTGAAATAATATCGGCTTTAAGCTGCCTTGCTGATAAGTTCACCGCAACCGAAATATCGTCAAAACCAAGTTGATGCCAACTAGCTAGCTGGTTACATGCTTCATCAATTGCCCAGTGACCAATGGCATTAATCATCCCTGTTTCTTCTGCAAGCGGAATAAACTCAACAGGTGAGATAAAGCCTAGAGTCGGACTATTCCAGCGCAGTAGAGCTTCGACACCTAAAATGCGCTTGGTCTTGATATCGTATTTAGGTTGATAGACTAAATAAAGCTCATTATTTTGAATCGCTTCTTTAAGTCCTGCTTCGAGTTCAACGTGGCGCGTTGCGTATTGGTTTAACTCTTCGGTGTAGAATTGGAAGTTATTACGCCCCAAAGATTTAGCGTGATACATGGCTGTATCGGCATACTTAATTAACGAGGTGCTGTCATCAGCATCATTGGGGAACAGGCTAATCCCAATCGATGGAGACACCGTCATGTTTTTACCATCTAATAAAAAGGGTGCTTTAAAGGCATTAAGTACTTTTTCTGCAATGATAGTGGCAGCTTTGAGTTTGGCGACACCTTCAAGAATAATGGTAAATTCATCACCACCTAAACGGGCTACAGTATCACCATCGCGAATGGCGTTCTGTAGTCTTGATGCCACGGCTTTTAATAGTAAATCACCCACGTGATGACCCATAGAGTCATTGATATGTTTAAAGCGGTCTAAATCAAGGAATAGCAGCGCCACAATCGACTTAGAACGATGTGCTTTGGTGATTGCTTGATTTAATCTGTCCTGGAATAGGGTTCGGTTTGGTAAACCCGTTAGCGGATCAAAGTTAGCTAAAATTCGTAGATCTTCTTCGGCTTTCTTACGCGATGTTATATCGGTAAACACAGCTACAAAGTGACTGGTTTCCCCTTTATTGTCGATGACTTGGTTGATTTCAAGCCAGGCGAGAATGCCTTTTTTATCTTTGGTGCGGATGTTAATTTCACCGGCCCAGTGCTTTTTGCGCAGCAGTTGTAATTCAACATTATGGTAAAATTCTCTAGAACGTTTGCCATGAGCCAAATACAAAAAGTGTTTACCTGCAATGGCGTCATGATCAAAGCCTGTGATACGGCTAAACGCAGGATTGACTGTACGAACTCGATAATCTAGTTCACCGACGACTACCGCCTCATTCATACTGTGCAGTACTTGAGTAGACAGTTTAAGCTCGTTCTCGGTTTCTTTTCTGACCGTGATATCTTTATGGGTACCGGCCATTCTGACTGGACGTTCTTGTTGGTCCCACTCAACGACTTTTCCGCGATCAATCAACCAAACCCATTTTCCAGGTTGTTTTTCGACTCGGTATTCTGCTTCAAAAAACTCAATTTCGCCGTCTAAATGCTGATTGAGAATTTTGGCGACTCTGACTTTATCTTCTGGATGGATGTTATTAATCAATGCCTGGGTTTCGTCGCCTAGCATTAATGGCGGAACCATATCGGTGCGATAGACTTTATTTTCGCGAATGTTCCAATCCCACATGCCATCGCCTGAAGCCCAAAGTGCGAGTTTAAGTCGCTCTTCAGAGGCGCGAATACTCATTTCAAACTCACGTTGCTTTTCACGTTTGAGTTGTTTTAAGTAAACGATAAAGGTCAATATCAACATGATGGCAATACCATAGATGACGTAGGCGCCTTTACTGAGATATAAAGGTGGAACAACAGTAAACTTAATGCTTAATGGGGTTTGTTGATAGTTGTTGTCTGTTAACGTAAAACGAACTAATAGCTCATAATCTTTAGGTGAAAGATTGGAAAAGGCTATTTCATTGGTTTGATGTAAATCGACCCAGTTATCATTTTGGCCAAGCAATTTATAGCTAAACTGGTGGAATCCAGGGTAATTAAACTCTAATGCACTGACATCAAATCGAATGATTTTGTCCTCATACGGCATTAATAGCTCTGGGGGAGACATGAGATTATATAATTGATGACGTTCTTCACCAAAGCTATAACTGGTGAGTGCTAACTTGGTATCTGGCCTAATGGCTGGCACATTTTCTGGCATGAACTGGTTTAGGCCGTTAATGCCGCCAAACCATAATTCTCCATCAGGATCTTTAAATTTAACACCACCGTTAAACTCATTGGCCTGTACGCCATCAAATTCATTAAAAGTGGTTAAGTCATGGCCTGCTAGGCGGATTAGCCCTGAATTTGTACTAAGCCATAAGTCGTGATTGTCATCTTCAAGAATGGCATAAATCGTATGCTGTTTTATTTGTTCATTTAGGGCTTGGAAATGGATAGAGCCATCTGCTGTTTCGATAATTTTATCGACGCCGCTATGAGTCGCCATCAGAAATTGATCATCACTGGTGACAATAAAATCTCTAATTCTGTTATCACTTAAGGTGGTGTCATCTGCGGGTTGACGCATTTTTAAGGTCAATTGCTGTTGGTCTGGCTTTAAGCGCACTAAGCCCGCCATGGTGCCAATCCATAAGCTGTCATTATGATATTTAAGTGACAGAATCGTTTGTTTATTCGGAGAGTAGTCAGGTTGGAAATCAAACTGATACTGATGTAATACACCTTCACCCGGTAAAACGAAATACAAGCCGTTGTTACTACCTATCCACAGGCGTTGCTGGTCATCTAAGGCTAAACTACGGATATGTAGAGTATTTGGTATTAAATGGTCAAATGCTGGGAGAAAGGTTAATTGCTGGTCAGTGCTTAATCTTGCTAAGCCATGGCTAGTGCCAAACCATAAATTACCATCTTGAGTTTGGGTGATAGCATGAACAGTTAGGCTTAGCTCATTTTCATTAAGGTTGAGCGCTTTAGCAAACAAATCATTGTAGTAATAAAATTGGCCTTGTTGTTCATCAAAGCTCTTAAGGCCAGCACTTTCAGTTCCTATCCATAAGCGTTGTTGTTTATCACGAAAAATAGCGCGGATCATATTGGCCATTTTCGGCTTTGACGGATGCATTTCGTATATATGATTGAAATAGATTTGATTCAGATTGAGCTTGTTAATGCCTGAATAACGCGTGCCGAGCCACAGAGTACCATCATGGGCGAGCATGATGCTCTGCAAGTTATTCTCACTAATGGATTTACGGCTGTTAGGGTCATATTTATGGACTCTACTGCGCCATTGATTATCGATGTAATCCAGTTGAGTTAAGCCAGAATTAGCCCCAATTGCCCAAACTTGGCTACTGCTACTAATGACGAAATCTTTTATTTCATTAAATATTGTCGGCTGTTCATTAACCCAGATTGTTGTTTTAGCATGGGTCTCTAAATCGTATCGGATAAGTTTGTTCTCAATGGCTAACCAAACTGAGCCATCAAGTTTGTTATTCTGAATACTGTTTACTCTTAATTCAGACGGGATATCGAGTCGAATAATGGTGTTGCTATCAATAGTAAAAGTGCCGCTTTTTTCTGTGCCAACGAAAATGTATTTATCATCAACATTTGCGACACTGGTAATGTGCGGTTCCACATTATTACTGAGGCTGATTCTGGTTATTTTGTTGGATTTGAGCGATAAAGTGTATAAACCCGTTTTAGTACCGATCCATAAATAGTCACCAATAAGGGTGATTTTTGACACCCGTAAATCCGCTAAGCCCTGTTCGACACCATAATTGGTAAATTGGCCTGTTGTAAGGTCTAAACGGCTTAGCCCTTGGGAGTAGGTAGCAACCCATAAATTATCATCAGCGGACTGCAGTATATCTGTGATGTAATTTCCTACGATACTATTCGGGTTGTTGCTGTCATTCAGAAAAACATCAAATTGAATGCCGTTGTAACTGTGCAGACCATCTTGGGTACCCACCCACAGCATGCCAGCTTTATCCATGAATAATTTTGTGACTGAATTTTGGTTCAACTCATTAGAGGCTTCAAACTGTTCAAAAGACAGTAAGTGGTTATCGTTCTGGGGAGTGAAGGCAAAAACGGAAGCCGACATTGAGGTAAATAAAACCCAAATGAACAAGCATGCTCTCAACGTTTTGGATAAAGGTAAATTCAATCTGCACCTATTGTTATGGGTATGAGCATTGATAAAGCATCATGCTGGGCTGCATTTTGTTAGTTTTGGCAAACTCTTTTAACAATGATAGTAAGGCAGTCGCAAAATGGATCATTATCAAGTCAATTGTAAGTACCACGTTAACGGTATTTACAGCCAATAACCTCCATATTACGTAGCTATGTGTTTTATTTCAAATTAGATTTCAGTTTTTGATTCTAGTGAATGTTATAAAATGGCGTAGTGATTAACAATGAGAAGAAGTGAGCCTGTAAAAACGAAAAAACACGCTAATTAGCGTGTTTTAAAATGAGATTAATGACTACTTTTTGTCTGTTGTATCAGCTATGTACTGTTTGAATATCTCGTCTAGTTGCTGATCTTTTTCTAGCCAAACATTATTAAGCCAGCGCTGAAACTCAACCCGTGTTTCAGCCTGCGAGAAATACACTTCTGAATCTACTACCGGGACAGGTAGTTGCTCAACTCGCACTACAATTCTTTTTACTCGACCAGACATGACTTGATAAAGCACGCCTTCCTTTGCTTTGGCGTCCGCATCTGGATAGGCCAATGTCATATTGAGTAGACCTGTAAATTGCTCGCCCATAGCCGATAAGGTAAAAGCAATCCCGCCAGCTTTAGGGCGCAAAAGATGACGATAAGGTGACTGTTGACGACGATGCTTATCAAGCGTAAAACGGCTGCCTTCTACATAATTAATGATAGATGTAGGTGTGTTTTTAAACTTTTCGCAGGCTTTACGCGTTGTTTCTAAATCTTTGCCTTTTAATTTGGGATTCTTTTTAAGCTTAGCAGGACTAGTACGGTTCATAAATGGCATGCCAAGAGCCCAACAACCTAAGCCTAAAAAGGGCACGAAAATAAGCTCTCTTTTTAAGAAAAACTTCAACATTGGAATATTGTTTCGCAAGATATAAGTTTGCGCAGCTATATCAAAACCACTGACATGGTTACTGATAAGCAAATACCAACCATTTTGGTCTAACCCATCTAAACCTTGAATGTCCCACTCGACTTTAGCGATTAATGCCAAAATGCCGCCATTACATGTAGCCCAAGCCCACATAAAACGATTCATCAAGCTCAATAGTGCTTTACTAGGTCCTTGAAAAGGGATGAACAATTTAATGATGCCGCCAATACTGATTAAGCCTGCCCATAGAACAGTATTAATAATCAATAAGCAGGTACTAATGAAAAAAATAATTGGACCGGGTAAAAAATTTAGCATGGAGCTAAATACCTCTATTTATTGTTTTCAGCCATTGAGCTGATTTTATTGTCTTTTTCTAACCAGAGTTGATTCAATTGATTTTGAAACTCAATTTTAAACTCTCGGTCTTTACTGTAATCACCGCGCATAGCATCGGGGATATCTGTTACTTGAATATCAACATGCACTTCATCTAGGTCGTTGCAAATATACTCCCAATAAGAAGGTATTTTACCTGGATAGTAAATGGTGACATTAACTAATTTATTAATTTGGCTGCCCATGGCATCAAGCGCAAAAGCCATTCCACCCGCTTTCGGTTTGAGTAGATGCTCAAACGGCGAGCTTTGCTTTTTATGTTTACCAGGATGGAACCGCGTCCCTTCAACAAAATTCATCACACTCACAGGCTTGTGCTTAAATTTTTCACAAGACTTACGGGTGATTTCGGTATCTTTGCCTTTCAGTTTAGGGTTTCTCTTTAACTGCGCTGTTGAATAGCGACGCATAAATGGGAAGTCTAATGCCCACCAAGCTAAACCCAAAATTGGGACATAAATGAGCTGTTGTTTTAAGAAAAACTTCAAAAATGGAATTTTTCTATTAAACACTCGCTGTAAAATTAAGATATCTACCCAAGATTGGTGATTGGCAATCACCATGTACCATTCTTTTTCTGAGAATTGGTTATCACCAGTCAACTTAATCTTCGTTGGATGAAAAATGGCTTCTATAATCCCATTCACACTGATCCAAGCGCTGGCGCAATTATCCAAAATATAGCTGCAAACCTTACGAATGAATATAATTGGCAAGACCTTGAATATACTGAAAATAAGTATAGGTGTTACCCAGAAGATAGTGTTTATGACATAGCAAATAAATGCTACAGATCCTTTAATTTTTGCGAACAGCGGCATCTAGCTCTCCTGTAAATGGAGGCTTATGTTACTCCGTGATAAGCATATCCTCAATCAGCAGAACAATAATATCGCATTTTTTACTAAAAAATTACCTGTCAGAGAATCGGTATCGGGCTGAATTATCCGCTTTTTAATAATTTGTATCTCGGCACGGGCTTTTTATTGCTGGCTTAAGCGATTCATCAGACGATCCATTGCGCGGTACCCCAGTGCTTGAGCAATATGACGTCGTTCTGTGGTGTTTGATTGTTGCAGATCGGCAATAGTGCGAGCGACTCTTTGTATACGATGAAAACTTCGCACAGATAAACCCAGTTGTTGAACACTTTGGTCGAGAAACTCTAAATCAGCCTGGCTCATGGATAAATGTTGCTTCAACAAGGCTGGTGATAGCTCACTGTTAAGCATGCCTGCACGGGCAAACTGTCGTTGCCTAGCAAGATTAACGCGCTTGGCAATACTTTCACTGCTCTCAGCTGTTTTTTGCGGTTGAGTCAGTGTGCCTGCAGGGAGTTTCGGAACTTCAATGGTTAAATCAAATCGATCTAAAAACGGGCCTGACAAACGGGATAAATAACGTTGAATTTGATCGGGAGTTGAACGTGCATTTTCAATATCACCACAAGGACTTGGATTCATGGCTGCAATCAGTTGAAATCGACTCGAAAATTTAACCTTGGCTGCCGCGCGTGAAATAACGACTTCGCCAGACTCCATAGGTTCTCGCAGACAATCGAGTACTTTACGTGGAAACTCGGCTATTTCGTCTAAAAACAATACGCCTCTGTGGGCTAGTGAAATTTCACCTGGTTTAGGAATACTGCCGCCACCCACTAAAGAAATGGAAGAGCAAGTATGATGCGGTGCGCGAAACGGTCTTTCTAAAAAGGCATTAGGCTTTATGTTAAGCCCTGCAACGGAATGAATAGCTGCCACATCAATCGCTTCTTCGTAGCTCAGTTTGGGCAATAGTGGAATAATTCGATTTGCCAGCATGCTTTTCCCTGTGCCTGGAGGGCCTAAAAAAAGCGTGTTGTGTCCACCTGCAGCGGCGATTTCTAATCCTTGTTTAGCTTGATACTGGCCGATAACTTCACTTAAACACAATTCTGGTCCAGTGCTTACCTCTTCAAACCATTGCGGCTGCTGATCCACTAAAGGCAGTTTAGCTTGGCCATGCATAAAAGATGCAAGGTGTTGTAAATGAGCGACAAAGTGAGTTTGTTGATAACCGACTAATTCAGCCTCTCTGCGGTTTTCTAGGGGGATAAAGAGCTGATGCTGCTGATTTTTAGCGGCAATAATGGCAGGCAAAATCCCAATACAAGGACGCACCTCACCTGACAGGGCTAATTCACCAATGAATTCACTATGGGCTAACTTATCTGATGGCACTTGACCTGAAGCCGCTAAAATCCCTATTGCAATTGGGAGATCATAACGACCGCCTTGCTTGGGGAGATCTGCAGGGGCAAGGTTAACCGTAATGCGCTGCATTGGAAATTCAAAGCCTGCATTAATCAATGCACTACGAACACGCTCGCGAGCTTCTTTAACTGAGGTTTCAGGTAATCCAACTAAGTTAAATGCGGGTAATCCATTACTTAAATGCACTTCTACAGTGACTTTAGGGGCTTCAACCCCGCAGCAGGCACGGGTGATGACACAGGCAATCGCCATAAACAAATCCTTTTGTTTGCTAATTTTAACTAAAATAATCCATTAATCGCAGTTAAGTGTAGCAGCTAAAATGAAACATAGATTTGCGCAGGCTTTGTGCTAACGGTTTGTGCTAAAGAATTTCACTTCACAATATAAGATGTCGTTATTATTAAATATGAGCTCACTAGTATTTAGCTATCATTGATTTTGTGAATATTTCTTTAATTCAGCCATGCGATCTTCAAGGTTAGGATGAGTACTGGCCCAGTCGGGAATATCTATTTGATGCTTTGATTGTAGTAGTTTGTATAGAGATACCAGCGAGTCAGTATTTTGATACCAGTTATGTAAGTGCTCGGCTGCAAAGTTATCGGCCTCGTGTTCGTGGTGACGCGAGTAGCTTAAACTGGTGCCTAATACCGTTACACTCATTAAGGTGTCGGCAATACCACTGGCTTCACCTACGATCATCGCAGCAGCTATCGATAAGATGGAGGATTGCACTATGCTGGTCATAATGTGTCTATGTCGAATATGGCCTAACTCATGCAAAAGCACAGCTTGAAGTTGACTATCGTTGTCTGCAAGTTCAATCATTTCGTCGGTAAGAATGATATGGCCGCCAGCCATGGCAAATGCATTAGCGCCCTCTTTGCTTGAGAAAATAAGTAACTGTGGTGGTTGTGAAAATAATTCTGCTTGTTGGGGGAGTTTGTTTACTGTGTCGCTAAATAGTAGTTGAAGTTCAGCTTGGCGGTCGCTAGTTAAACTTGACTCGCTAAATCCCATTTCTTCCACCAGTGACAAACTGTAGTCGCCGACTTGCTTTTCAACAGAGTGAGGTACCATATTGGCAATCAATTTTGACGCTGTTGGAACACCATAAACAATCGTACTGTAAGTCACTATAACGGTGACGATACAAGCTACAACAATCAAGCCTAAATGTTGTTCAAGCTTATTAATGACAGAGGGTTTACTGTGCTTAGTGAGCCATTGATTTAAATGCTGGCTTTGACTGGCTACAAATACTTGGCCGCTATTAAAGGTAATATTACGTGGTGTATTTCCAAGTGCTGCAGAGATTTCTGTGGTTTCAAGTTGATGTTGACCGCTAAAAGGTTCACTACTCACCGTTAGCATTCCATTTGCCCCTAATACCATTGAAGCTGGGTATTTGGTGGCATTTTTAGGTGCCAGAATGTGGCCGTCTATTTGTTCTATCACAGCATTCTCAACATGGTTTTTTGATTAAGGTGAGGTTGAATAAAACTTTCTCACAGCAAAGTGCTGTGAGAAAGATAATTACACTTGTCTTTATGAGTTGTCATTACAACTTATCAAGCGCTTGACTTACACAATACCTATGTTGATATCAAAGGCTCCCGCCACTTCATCAGCAATTGCTGCATCGCTTTGCTCGTTATGATCATGAGCGTGCACCAGTGACAAATCACCTTCAACTTCGGTTACTGAAGCCATGTATTTTGCGCTACGCACTTCTGCCCATGCGATACCAAAACCAAATGTGACGATGACTAATAAAAAGTTGGTGACAACTAATGCTAAAAAACTGCCTAGTGCCATGTTCGAACGCATCTGCAGTTCACCATCAAGCTTGGTCTCATTAAACATATAATTACGAGTGCAGACTTTGACATAAGCAGCTATCACCATACTCAGTGCAAGCATAAAGAAATAGCTAACGATTAACATCATATAGCCCATCGCTTGACCATCTTGCATAGCATCTGAGCCTTTGAAGCCATTTTTAATCAGTTCGACAATAGAATCCATAACACCAAACATAAAACCGAAAGCAAATGCAATTAAAGTGCTGGCCACCATAGCGCCCATAAATAAGGCCATCGCTTTTAATGCAATTTTCATATATTCACGGATGTTCAGTTCAGCTTGAAATGCTTTAGTACCGTAGCGGTAGCCATTAACCATATATTGAGCAATACCTGCCGAGACCCAGGCATAACAAAAAACCATAGCAGCAAAGAAAAACAGCACAGCAACGACAACACCGACACCAATAAGCTCATCAGATAAGAACTTTGACCCCGCTGCAATTGCCATCGGTCCAGCAATAACAATCAAGTAAGCGAGTAAAGGTTTAACTAATAATTGCAGGTAAGCCCCAGCGTACGATCCTTCAAAATTAAAGCGCACATTTCGAAAACGAGTCATGCGTGCATCAAAACGCATATTACGAACAGCCAGAAAAGGCGTGGCAAACATTAAGATAACGGCGAGTGCGATGGCAATAATGGGGTTAATAGCATTTAAAATCGCCCAGCCAATTAACAGCACAACAGCAATAATACGGCCAATTAAAATCTGCATTGGTGTGGCTAAATATTCAAAGCGGTCACCGCCAAGTTCCGTATTGCTGTAGAAATAACAGTGAGTACGGACTTTTGCCCAAGCTGAATAAATGCCGAAGGTCACCATGGTCAGGAGCATGTTGACGATCCATATGCCAAAGAATTCACCGCCAATGCCATGAAATTTAAAAGATGTTTTAGTTGAGGGGGTTATTGCATTAACTGAAGTGGCACTTGTGCCTTGTGCTGAGTCTAGATTGCTCATTTATATTTCCTTCCGTTGGAATTAAGCTGCATATTAGAGCGTTAAATGACAAATAAATCAATGTACTTAATCAGTTAATAACATTTGATGCATAAGTAACTAATGTAAATACTGGCAAGAGTGAATGTTTTAATGCCATATTTCCAAATCCTGACGCTGAAAAAGAATTGTGTCGGAGTCATTTCATTTAGATGTAGTACTCGATCAAATGCCTGCTGGGGTAGTTAAAGCATTAAAAGAAACCGATAGAAACCCAGGTGAAGACGTTAAAGTTTCAACCATCAATCTGTCTGTATATTCTTATGCGTTATTAAAAAAGCTGAAGTCAACTCAGTGGGCGGCTCGTTTTTAGTCGTGCCTTGAACTAAATTTTCAACGTCACTTGTCAATTGATAGTTAGCTATTGATAGTCAGCAATTTTCGATCATTTTTGGATAACAATGGCAGGCTCTGTATCAACAAGAGGTGCTTGAGGTTTGCCAATCAAGCCCTAACTAAATCACATCTAAAAATGCTTTTAAAATGGGTTCTTGAATACGTTTTTCTTTACAGCAACACCCGAGTTTAAAAGGGGGAATAAGCTGCGGTGACTCAAGCTTCACTAAGCGCTCCCTCACAGGGCTATTTTCGACAACTACTTCAGGGCTGATGCTCACACCACATCCCAGTGCCACCATCGATGTAATGGCTTCTTGGCCTGACACTTGTGCATAAATATTGGGCTTAAACCCCATCGCTTTAAACCAATTATCGGCTCTACGACGACCTGGTCCATGATCAGGCACGATAAAGGGTAGTTGTGCCCAATTGATTGGCGTTTGATTGATCATCTGTTGGGCTTGGCAATGTATTGTTGGGGCGTAGACGTGCAAAGGTACTTGATCAATTTCTTCAAAATGTAGGCTGTTTGGAAGCGAATCAGGCAAGGCAATAATCGCAAAGTCGGCTCGATTGTGCTGGATCTCATCCACGGCATTGGCAGCATCACCAGTAATGAGAGTGATTTCAACTAAAGGATGCTCACGTCTGAAGCGATCTAACAATGCAGGCAAATGGCTATAAGCTGCAGTAACAGAACAATACAGATTAATACGCCCGTGAAGCAGGGGCTGGTCGGGGTCGATGCGACCTTTTAGATTAAGCCATTCTGATAATGTCTGCTCGGCGAAGCGCTTAAATTCATTACCTGCGTGGGTGATGCTGACACTGCGATTATCTCGTTCAAATAATTTGCAACCCACTTCTTCTTCTAAGCGTTGCAAGGCACGACTTAAGGTCGAAGGGCTGACATGGGTTTGTTCTGCTGTTTTGCCAAAATGCAGACTATCACATAGGTGTAAGTAGAGTTTTAACGCACGAATATCCATGAGATTGCCTTGTACAAGTCTTGGTTGTTTATTGAACGATATAAGGTTTTACCAGTATTGCATAAAATGAAACGTTATGTTCCGAATATATCATTTTAAGCAATAACAAGCATGCGCTATAGTGACTTCAATCACAACTTCTGAGCACTTTGACTGCCAGAATGTTGCGTCTCAAATTTCTGAATTAAAGGTGGTATCTCAGATGGCTAACTATTTTAACTCTCTGAATTTACGTCAACAATTAGCTCAATTGGCACAATGCCGCTTTATGGACCGTACCGAGTTTAGTGACGGTTGTAATTTTATCAAAGATTGGAACATTGTGATCTTAGGTTGTGGGGCACAAGGCCTAAACCAAGGTCTGAACATGCGTGACTCAGGTTTAAATATTTCTTTTGCGCTACGTCCACAAGCCATTGCTGAAAAGCGCGCTTCTTGGAAGCAAGCAACCGACAACGGTTTCAAAGTAGGTACGTTCGAAGAATTAATTCCTGATGCAGATTTAGTGTTGAACTTAACCCCAGATAAGCAACATTCAAACGTTGTCAATGCGGTTATGCCATTAATGAAGCAAGGTTCAACATTATCTTATTCACACGGTTTTAATATCGTTGAAGAAGGCATGCAGGTTCGCCCTGACATCACTGTTGTGATGGTTGCACCTAAGTGTCCTGGTACTGAAGTACGTGAAGAATATAAGCGTGGTTTTGGTGTACCAACGCTAATCGCTGTTCACCCTGAAAACGACCCTAAAGGTGATGGTCTTGCCATTGCTAAAGCCTATGCAAGTGCTACAGGTGGCGATCGTGCAGGTGTTTTACTGTCTTCATTTGTCGCTGAAGTTAAGTCTGACTTGATGGGTGAGCAAACGATTCTTTGTGGCATGTTACAAACTGGCGCCATTCTTGGTTACGAGAAAATGGTTGCAGACGGTGTTGAACCAGGCTACGCAGGAAAGTTAATCCAACAAGGTTGGGAAACGGTTACTGAAGCGCTTAAACATGGCGGCATCACTAACATGATGGACCGTTTATCAAACCCAGGCAAAGTGAAAGCTTTTGAAGTTGCTGAAGAATTAAAAGTGATTCTTAAGCCACTATTTGAAAAGCACATGGATGACATCATCAGCGGTGAGTTTTCTCGCACCATGATGGCAGACTGGGCTAATGACGATGCAAACTTATTGCGTTGGAGAGCAGAAACCAACGAAACGGCATTTGAAAACTCACCTGTATCTGACGAGTACATTGATGAACAAACTTACTTTGATAAAGGCATTTTCTTAGTTGCTATGATCAAAGCGGGTGTGGAATTAGCATTCGATACAATGGTTGCTGCCGGCATCATCGAAGAGTCAGCTTATTATGAGTCTTTGCATGAAACGCCACTTATTGCGAACACTATTGCACGTAAACGTCTATACGAAATGAACGTCGTGATCTCTGATACTGCAGAATATGGTTGTTACTTATTCAACCACGCAGCTGTGCCATTACTGACTGATTACGTTAAGTCAATGTCATCTGAGTTACTTGGCGCTGGCCTTAAAGAAG
The DNA here is from genome assembly GCF_030548905.1 of Shewanella sp. 2_MG-2023. NCBI lineage: Bacteria > Pseudomonadati > Pseudomonadota > Gammaproteobacteria > Alteromonadales > Shewanellaceae > Shewanella > Shewanella sp. 2_MG-2023. The sequence continues at coordinate 14,483 of NZ_JAUOSO010000030.1, read as the reverse complement.
GCTCAAACAGTGTTGATAACAAGCGTTTAATTGAAGTGAATGAAGCGATTCGTCATACCGATGTTGAGTTTATTGGTGCAGAGTTACGCGGTTACATGACTGATATGAAAGGTATTGTTGAAGCTAGCTAATATTTGTTGATTGTGTTGTGAAGTACCTGTTCAGCTAGGCTGTCGAGCAGGCATCAAATCTACTTTCAATGAATGATAAGTAGAAACAATCTATTGAAAATTAGGGGGGTAATTTAAGTTCACCGATGAATTTAAACTTACCTTCATAGCTTTAGATTTTTGTTGTTGTTTGCATTGTCTCGGCAGGGAAGCTGAATTTTTTTTACAACACAGGATTTTTTGTTGTGTTTATAAATCACTTTATGGTACTCCTATAGAGGATGAATTATAAACAAGTCTGGCACTGAGCCTGACTTAACAGAAAAGTTAACAAATATTTTTTAGGACTCAGTTATTTATGTTTAACCAAGCTGCCCAGCTCATTATTGTGATTATTACCGTCGTGATTATTAAGTCACCGCGGGGGTGGCGTTTGGCAACGAGACTGAGTTAATAGTCAGAATTTGCAAAAACCCCCGCTCCGAAAGGACCGGGGGTTTTTTGTTTTATGGGCTTTAACAATCACTGTGACTATGTCGCTTTATCAAAAAATATTTAATTTTAAACGCAGATCAATGACGAGAGTATCAATATGGAATCAGGGCAGAAAATGCGTGGTGCAGACGCAGTCATCAAAGTTTTAGCCGCACACGGTGTGACCACGGTATTTGGTTATCCTGGTGGCGCAATTATGCCGATTTACGATGCACTCTATGGTCACCCAGTAGAACACCTTTTGAGTCGCCATGAACAAGGCGCTGCATTTGCCGCAGTCGGTTATGCTAGAGCAAGTGGTAAAACAGGGGTGTGTTTCGCGACATCAGGACCCGGTGCCACTAACCTTATTACCTCTTTGTCTGATGCGCTATTGGACTCAGTGCCTGTTGTTGCGATAACTGGCCAAGTCTCTACCGCCGTGATAGGTACCGATGCCTTCCAAGAAATCGATGTATTGGGGATGTCATTATCATGCACCAAACACAGCTTTATGGTCACCGATATTAATGAATTAATTCCAACCTTATATAAAGCGTTTGAAATCGCGGCTTCAGGCCGCCCAGGTCCAGTATTAGTTGATATACCTAAAGACATCCAAATAGCAGAGCTTGAGTATAAAACACCATTACTGACTGTCACTGAAGAACCTGCACCTGAAGTCACAGCCATAGATGCTGCACGTGAATTATTACAGCAAGCAAAGAAACCCATTTTATATGTTGGTGGTGGCGTAGGCATGGCTGGCGCGGTCGATCATTTGCGTCAGTTTATTGATAAAACAGGTATTCCATCTGTTGCCACATTGAAAGGCTTAGGCGCCATTGCCCATGGCACTAAAGGTTACCTTGGTATGTTAGGCATGCATGGTGGCAAAGCGGCAAATTTAGCGGTGCAGTCATGCGATCTATTGATTGTTGTCGGTGCACGTTTTGATGATCGGGTGACTGGGCGTTTAGCCACTTTTGCTGGAAATGCCAAAGTATTGCACCTTGATATCGATATTGCCGAAATTAACAAGCTACGTCAGGCTGATGTAGCGATTTCAGCAGATTTCCGTCAAGTGTTACCCGCCCTTGCAGCATCATTGGATATGCAAGCTGAATTGACGCAGTGGCAACAAGAAGTGGAAGACTTATACCGTGAGCATCAATGGGATTATCAACACCCTGGCGATCTTATCTATGCTCCAGCAATGTTACGCCGCTTAGCTAACAAGTTACCAGAAGACAGTGTCGTGAGTTGTGATGTGGGCCAGCATCAAATGTGGGTGGCGCAGCACATGTGGTTCCGCCGTCCTGAGGATCATTTATCTAGTGCGGGTTTAGGCACCATGGGGTTTGGCTTACCAGCAGCAATTGGCGCTCAAGTTGCTCGACCTGATGCGACCGTTGTAACGGTATCGGGTGACGGATCATTCATGATGAATGTACAAGAGCTTACCACCATCAAACGTCGTAAATTACCCGTAAAAATACTGCTTATTGATAACCAAAAATTAGGCATGGTAAAGCAATGGCAGCAATTGTTTTTTGAGCAACGTTATAGCGAAACTGATTTATCCGATAATCCTGATTTTGTGTTAATGGCATCAGCTTTTGATATTCCAGGCCGCACCATTCATCGCGCTGAAGAAGTAGAAGCCGCGCTTGATGAAATGCTCGCAACCCCAGGGCCTTTTATGCTGCATGTCGCTATTGATGATGCGTTTAATGTATGGCCGTTAGTCCCACCAGGGGCATGTAACAGTGACATGATGGACCAAATGGAGAAGCAAACATGATGAATGCAGTTGAATTAAGATTAAAGCCGCAACCTGAGGTGCTAGAGCGTGTTTTACGTGTGACACGTCATCGCGGCTTTACCGTGACAGAATTAACCATGACCGTAAATGAAGACAGTACATTAAAAGTGAATTTTGATGTCGAAAGTGAGCGAGTAATTGGATTGTTAACACATCAACTGACTAAGTTATTTGATGTGCTTGATTGCCAAGTGCTCACAAGCTCAGCAGTGCCAGTTGGAGCTGAAACACCAGCTTCAGTAAGCGCTTAACCATTCATCAATATTCAACAAGGAAAACATTATGGCTGCGACACAATCAGAACTCATTTGGTTTAATGGTGAAATCATGCCTTGGCAGAACGCCAAAGTACACGTGATGACTCACGCAATGCATTACGGCACCTCAGTATTTGAAGGCATTCGTATTTATGATACTCACCTTGGCCCAGCGGGTTTTCGGTTAACAGATCATGTGCAGCGTCTGTTTGATTCAGCCAAAATTTACCGGATGAATGTGCCTTATAGTTTTGATCAAGTGATGCAAGCCTGTAATGACTCAGTCATGAGTAATAATTTACCGAGTGCGTATATTCGCCCGTTAATATTTTTAGGGGATGTAGGCATGGGGATCACCCCGCCAATTGATGCCCAATGTGATATGGTCGTAGCGGCTTTTGCATGGGGAGCATACCTAGGTGAAGACAGCATGGATGCAGGTGTTGATGTCGCGGTCACTTCATGGCAACGCTTGGCGCCAAATACGATTCCTACAGGCGCTAAAGCGGGGGGGAATTATTTATCTTCACTGCAAATTTCGACCGAAGCAAAACGTAATGGCTTTGATGAAGGAATTGCACTTGATACCAACGGTTTAGTCAGTGAAGGCGCAGGGGCTAACTTATTTGTGGTTAAAAACAATAAGATTTATACCCCGCCAGCAACAGCGGCAATTTTGAAAGGGATCACCCGAGATACCATCATGGTGCTAGCTAAAGACTTAGGCTATGAAGTGATTGAAGAAGCAATGGCACGTGAGTTTTTGTACGTTGCAGACGAGATTTTTATGACAGGCACAGCAGCTGAAATTGTCCCTGTCAGAAGTGTTGATCGTATCGAAGTGGGCGCGGGTAAACGCGGCCCAGTGACTAAACAAGTTCAGAGCAGTTTTTTTGGCCTCTTTAATGGTGAAACCGAAGATAAATGGGGCTGGCTAGAACCGCTTAAAAAGTCAGTATAAAACTGGCTACAAATAATAATGAAAAATCCTGTGAGTAGTCTATTAACTACCAAAACATGACCATATTTGACCAATTCCATCGAAAATAATGGAATGACAAAGGAAGGAAAAAACAATGCCTAAACTACGCTCAGCAACCAGTACCGAAGGTCGCAACATGGCAGGAGCACGCGCGTTATGGCGTGCAACTGGTGTAAAAGAAAAGGATTTTGGTAAACCAATTATTGCCATTTCAAACTCGTTTACTCAATTTGTTCCGGGGCATGTGCATTTAAAAGATATGGGCCAATTGGTTGCAGGCGCAATTGAAGAAGCGGGTGGTATTGCTAAAGAGTTCAATACCATTGCAGTCGATGATGGTATTGCTATGGGGCACGGCGGCATGCTGTACAGCCTACCTTCTCGCGAGCTGATTGCCGACAGTGTTGAATACATGGTGAATGCGCATTGTGCTGATGCATTAGTGTGTATTTCTAACTGCGACAAAATTACTCCTGGCATGTTGATGGCGGCGTTAAGACTGAATATTCCCGTCGTTTTTGTGTCAGGTGGCCCAATGGAAGCGGGTAAAACTAAGCTTTCAGATCAAATCATTAAACTCGATTTAGTCGATGCAATGGTGGCAGGTGCAGATACTAATGTCAGTGATGAAGACAGCAAGCAAATTGAACGAAGCGCTTGTCCAACATGTGGTTCTTGTTCAGGTATGTTCACTGCGAACTCAATGAACTGTTTAACTGAAGCATTAGGTCTGTCTTTGCCTGGTAATGGTTCTCTTCTTGCCACACACGCAGCTCGTCGTAACCTATTTTTAGAAGCCGGTCGCCGCGTTATGGATCTTGCGACCCGTTATTACCGTGATGACGATGACAGTGTTTTACCACGTAATATCGCTTCATTTAAGGCATTCGAAAACGCGATGGCATTGGATATCGCTATGGGTGGTTCATCTAATACCGTTTTACATTTGATTGCAGCAGCGCAAGAAGGTGAAGTCGATTTCACCATGGATGACATTGATAGAATGTCTCGCTTGGTGCCGCATTTATGTAAAGTCGCTCCTTCAACACCGAAATACCACATGGAAGATGTGCATCGTGCTGGTGGTGTGATGGGCATTTTAGGTGAATTAGACCGAGCCGGTTTATTGCATACCGACGTACCGCATGTGGCGGCTGATAACGGTGGAAACTTAAAGTCCGTGTTAGCCAAATATGATATTGCTCAAACTCAAGATGCGGATGTCAGACGCTTTTACAGTGCAGGTCCTGCAGGTATCCCTACCCAAACGGCATTCAGTCAAGACTGTTACTGGGATAGCGTAGATGATGATCGTCAAGAAGGCTGTATTCGTACTCGTGAAAACGCTTTTAGCCAAGAAGGTGGCTTAGCGGTGTTATCGGGTAACGTGGCTGAAAATGGCTGTATCGTTAAAACTGCGGGTGTAGATGAAGAAAACCTCACCTTTACGGGTAGTGCAAGAATATACGAAAGCCAAGACGATGCTGTTGATGGCATTTTAGGTGGTGAAGTGGTTGCCGGTGATGTGGTTGTTATCCGTTATGAAGGCCCTAAAGGTGGCCCAGGAATGCAAGAAATGTTGTATCCAACCACCTATCTTAAATCCCGTGGTTTAGGTAAAGCATGCGCACTTATCACCGATGGTCGTTTTTCAGGTGGGACTTCTGGATTATCAATTGGCCATATCTCACCAGAAGCAGCGGCTGGTGGCACCATTGCGTTAGTTGAAAATGGCGATCAAATTGAGATTGATATTCCATCTCGTAGTATCAAATTAGCCGTTTCGGATGCTGAGCTGGCTAAGCGTAAAGCGGCAATGGATGCCAAAGGCCCATTAGCGTGGAAACCTGTTAGCCGTGAGCGTTACGTGTCATTAGCACTTAAAGCGTATGCTTTATTGGCAACCAGTGCCGATAAAGGTGCGATTCGCGACCGCAGTAAGTTAGAAAGCTAAGCGAATAGATTAAGCTTATTATCAGCACATTCTTATTATCCTAAACCCTATGTTCTTAGGTAAAGATATTAAGAATGTGTGCATTTGAAATATAACCAACACTGATGGAATTAAGCCTATGTCTTTAGCACAAGAGTATTTGCAAAAAACGCTGCTGTCATCAGTTTACGACGTAGCGAAAGTCACGCCGCTGTCGAGTTTAAATAAATTATCGGCTCGCTTAGGTAGTCAGGTTTATCTTAAGCGTGAAGATATGCAACCTGTGCATTCGTTTAAATTGCGTGGTGCATATAACCGTATGTCACAGCTAACGCCACAGCAATGTAAAGACGGTGTGGTGTGCGCTTCTGCGGGCAACCATGCTCAAGGTGTGGCAATGTCAGCAGCCAGTAGAGGCATTGATGCAGTCATTGTTATGCCTGGCACGACCCCAGAAATTAAAATCGATGCCGTAAAAAGACTCGGTGGCAATGTGGTGTTATTTGGTGAAGCGTTTGATCAAGCAAACGAGCATGCTAAGCAATTAGCCGAAACGGAAAATCGCACATATATAGCCCCGTTTGATGACGAAGCTGTGATAGCAGGTCAAGGCACAATTGCCCAAGAAATGCTGCAGCAACAACGCGACCTTGATACCGTATTTGTACCGGTAGGTGGTGGTGGGTTAATTGCAGGTATTGCAGCTTATTACAAAGCGGTGATGCCTCAAGTTAAAATTGTCGGTGTTGAACCTGAAGATGCCGCTTGTTTAAAAGCGGCCATGGAAGCTGGCGAGCCAGTGACACTATCGCAAGTTGGCTTATTTGCTGATGGCGTAGCAGTAAAACGCATTGGTGAGGAACCTTTCAGAGTCGCGAAAGATTATGTCGATGAGGTCATAACGGTAACATCAGATGAAATCTGCGCAGCGGTTAAAGATATTTTTGAAGATACCCGCGCTATATCAGAGCCCGCAGGTGCATTGTCTGTTGCTGGACTTAAAAAATACATACAGCAGCATCCAAAAGAAGCGGGTAAAGGTGAGAAGGTTGCGGCGATATTAAGTGGCGCCAATGTCAACTTTCATAGTTTACGTTATGTGTCTGAGCGCTGTGAATTGGGTGAACAAAAAGAAGCCGTGTTAGCAGTAAAAGTGCCTGAAAAACCGGGCAGCTTTTTACGTTTTTGCCAAATTCTCAATAAACGGGCAATGACAGAGTTTAACTATCGTTTTAATAGTCGTGACAGCGCAGTGGTGTTTGCAGGTATTCGCATTAGCCAAGGCCAAGCTGAGTTAGATGAGATTATTACCAACTTAGAAGCTGAAGGTTTTCAGGTTCAGGATTTATCTGAAGATGAAACCGCCAAGCTTCATGTGCGCTATATGGTCGGTGGTCGCCCACCAGAGCCGTTAGATGAGCGCTTGTTTAGCTTTGAGTTTCCAGAGCACCCAGGGGCGTTACTTAAGTTTTTAACCACGCTTCAAAGCCAATGGAATATCAGCTTATTCCATTACCGTAATCATGGCGCAGCATTTGGTCGTGTATTGGCGGGGTTTGAAGTACCCGCTTCTGATGAGGCGGCATTCGCCCAGTTTTTGACTGATTTAGGTTTTGTTTATCAAGAAGAAACTCATAGCCCTGCTTATCAGCTCTTTTTAAGTTCAGGTCAGCATTAGTCTCACCTTTTTCATCATCTTGACTCATCAAAATAGCTTCTTCGGGAAGCTATTTTTATTTGGGGTGAGATAAGTACTAAAAAGGCTTTTTAGCTAATAAATTTCATGTGGATAGCGCCTTTTGGCCTATCTGTGTGTTATTGTCATTTCAGCCCAAAGAGGCAATAGCCACAAACGAGATAATATTCGGTGGCGTTAAATAAAATTAAAAATGTAGGTTTCATTGAGCTATTACAAATTGACCTCGAGCCAAGGAGACTTTGATGTTATCTGTACCAACAATTTCAGCACCAAGTATTAATGCTTTTAATCCACCACGTCGCACGCTAATGGGGCCTGGCCCTTCAGACGTGTATCCAGAAGTACTTGCTGCACAAGCTAAGCCAACCATCGGTCATTTAGACCCATTATTTGTCGCAATGATGGATGAGTTAAAGTCCCTTATTCAATACGCCTTTCAAACTGAAAACGAAATGACCTTAGCCGTGTCTGCACCTGGCAGTGCGGGAATGGAAACGTGTTTTGTTAATTTGGTTGAAGCTGGCGAAAAAGTCATTGTTTGTCGCAATGGTGTCTTTGGCGAGCGTATGCGCCAAAACGTTGAACGTGTGGGTGCCACTGCTGTTGTCGTCGATAACGAGTGGGGCGAACCCGTTTCTGTCGAGGCCGTAGAAGCAGCGCTGAAAGCGAACCCTGATGCTAAGTTTCTCGCATTTGTGCATGCTGAAACCTCAACCGGCGCATTATCTGACGCTAAAAGCTTATGTGCTTTAGCGCAGCAACATGATTGTATTTCAATCGTTGATGCTGTGACCTCGCTTGGTGGTGTTGAGCTACGTGTTGATGAATGGGGCATTGACGCCATATATTCTGGTAGTCAGAAGTGTCTTTCATGTGTACCAGGTATTTCACCTGTGTCATTTTCTGATAAAGCCGTCGCGAAAATCAAAAGTCGAACTACGCCTGTGCAAAGTTGGTTTTTAGATCAAACTTTAGTGATGGGCTATTGGGGTAATAAAGACAGCGGTGCTAAACGAAGCTACCACCATACTGCGCCAGTGAATGCACTATATGCATTGCATGAGTCATTACGATTACTCGCCACTGAAGGCTTAGAAAATGCCTGGCAGCGTCATGCTGATATGCACCAATTATTACGCAGTGGCCTTGAACAATTAGGATTGAACTTTGTTGTTGATGAGTCGTGTCGTTTACCACAGCTGAACGCAGTATACATTCCACAGGGCGCAGATGATGCGTTAGTGAGAAAGCAATTACTGGAAAATTATAATCTTGAAATCGGTGCTGGATTGGGTGCTCTGGCTGGTAAAGCTTGGCGTATCGGTTTGATGGGGTATGCTGCCCGCCGCGAAAACGTCGCTTTATGTTTGCGCGCATTAGATGAAGTGCTTAATTAGCACTTCATCTGCACTTAATTAGAGATTAACTTCGCTAAGTGAGCATAAAAAAATGGCATCCTAGGATGCCATTTTTGTTTTATCGTTAATTGAATCTACTATCAGCTGGAGTTATGCGTCAGCTGAAAGCTTTTTTTCTAATTCTTCAACTTGAGCTTGTAATGCTTCGAGTTTTTCACGGGTTTTTAGTAACACGTGCTGCTGAACTTCAAACTCTTCACGAGAAACGACATCTAATTTCATTAGTTGGCTTTGTAAAACTTGCTTTGAACGCTCTTCGAATTCGCCTGCAAATTGCTTTACACCACTAGGAAGGTTATCACTCAGCTGCTTAGCAACTTCTTCAAGTTTTTTTGGATTAATCATCGTCAATACCATCTTCAATTAGGTTTCTTGTTTATGAGTTAATTGTACCTGAGCCCGTCTGCATGTCCAAAGTTATCGCTCAGCTTGTGTGATGGTTCTAACATTGCAGGGGAGAGCTTGATAATCAATACGCTTGCTATGCCGCTTTCGATCGAATCGCCTTAAGGGTTAACCGAATAGTGATATCGTTGAATTTAATCATTGTCGATCGCTGCTTTCTGGTATGATCGCACTCCGTTTATTTTCGTTATTGGTAAAGTCGACAGCATGAAGTTAAATCCTGGGCAAAATGATGCCGTTCACTATGTTTCTGGACCTTGTTTAGTCTTAGCAGGGGCAGGCAGTGGTAAAACTCGGGTAATTATTAACAAAATTGAATACTTAGTCGAAAAGTGTGGCTACAAGGCGCGCAATATTGCCGCTGTGACTTTTACCAATAAAGCTGCGCGTGAAATGAAAGAGCGTGTTTCACAATCGATGGGACGCAAAGAAGCTCGTGGATTATGGATCTCTACATTCCATACGCTGGGGTTAGAGATCATCAAGCGTGAGCATAAAGTGGTCGGTTTAAAAGCAGGCTTTTCGCTGTTTGATGATCAAGATACCTTTGCACTGCTTAAAGAGCTTACTGAAGATGAGCTTGAAGAAGATAAAGATCTCATTAAAGCCCTCGCCAGTGCCATTTCTAATTGGAAAGGCGACTTAGTCATTCCTGATCAAGCGCTTAAACGTGGCGGTGATGAACAAACGCAATTATTTGCTAAATTATATCAACGCTACGCTCAGCACATGAAAGCCTACAATGCGCTAGATTTTGATGATCTTATTTTGCTGCCGACATTATTATTACGTAACAATGAAGAAGTGCGTACTCGCTGGCAAACTCGTTTTCAGTACTTGCTGGTGGATGAATACCAAGATACCAATACCAGCCAATATGAATTGGTGAAGCTATTAGTGGGTGAACGAGCTCGTTTTACCGTGGTAGGTGATGATGACCAATCCATTTATTCGTGGCGTGGTGCGAAACCACAAAACTTGGTGTTATTGGGCAAAGACTTCCCGCAATTACGCTTAATCAAGTTAGAGCAAAATTACCGCTCTAGCCAACGAATTTTGCGTGCAGCGAATATCCTGATTGCAAACAACCCCCATGTTTACGATAAAAAACTGTTCAGTGAACTCGCTTACGGTGAGCCGCTCAGAGTGCTGTTTGCCGCCAATGAAGAGCAAGAGGCCGAACGTGTTATCGCTGAGATAGTTCGTCATAAGTTTATGGGCAAAACTAAATTTGGTGATTATGCGATCTTGTATCGAGGTAACCATCAATCAAGGCTGTTAGAGCGCGCCTTAATGACCAACCGGATCCCTTACAAGTTATCTGGTGGTACGTCGTTTTTTGCCCGCGCAGAAATTAAAGACATCATGGCTTACTTACGTTTAGTAGTGAACCCTGATGATGACAATGCATTTTTGCGTGTGGTGAACTTGCCTAAGCGTGGTATTGGCCCTGCAACGCTTGAGCGTCTTGGTAATTACGCCAATCAAAAACATATCTCGATGTTTGAAGCGATTTTTCAGGCAGAGCTTAATCATCACTTAGCGCCAGCGGCAATGGCCTCCCTGTATCAATTCGGTAAGTTTATTGTTGATACCGGTGAAATTGCCACTCGCGGTGAACCTGTAGATGCAATTAAACAGCTTATTCGTAAGATAAATTACGAAGATTACCTATATGAAACCAGTACCAGTGCCAAAGCGGCTGAAATGCGGATGAAAAATATTTCAGAGTTATACCGTTGGGTGACTGAAATGTTGGAAGGTGATGAATTAGATGAGCCGATGACATTACCAGAAGTGGTAACGCGCCTTACTTTACGTGACATGATGGAGCGCAATCAAGAAGATGAAGGTGGCGATCAAGTTCAATTGATGACACTGCATGCTTCAAAAGGCTTGGAGTACCCATATGTGTTTATGGTGGGTACTGAAGAGCGTATTTTACCGCATCAGTCGAGCATCGATGAGGATAATGTTGATGAAGAGCGCCGTTTAGCTTATGTGGGCATTACACGTGCACAAAAAGAGTTATGGTTTACTATGTGCCGCGAACGTCGCCAGTTTGGTGAAACCATGCGCTGCGAACCCAGCAGATTTTTGCTGGAATTACCGCAAGATGATTTGATTTGGGAAAACCGTAAGCCAAAACAAACTGAGCAAGAAAAAGCGCAATCCGCTAAAACCAATATTGCTAATATTCGAGATATGTTTAAAAAATAGCAATATCTCTTCAATACTCGCCTTATGGCTTATGGCTTATGGCTTATGGCTTATGAGTTGTGCTATCGGTAAAAAAATGAGTCTTGGCTCAATCAGCTTAGCAAGCAACGCAATGCATTAAGCTTGGGTTAACTCAGCGATATCGACCCCTTCGCTATGTTGAGTTAACACTAAGTTTACCAGTGAAAATACCTGCCCTTGACCTTGAATGTAACCTAACTCTTCTAATATCTGCTTTTGCTTTTGAGTGTCTACACCTTCTGCAAAAATCTTAAAGCCCAATGTTGTTGCAATCAGCTGGTAGGCTTTTGCTAGCTGCAATTGCTTATCGTTGACTAAGTGTTGGCTGATATCGGCATCGAGTTTTAGGGCTTTAATTGGTAAGAAGCTCAAACTACTTAATGAGCTATATCCGGTGCCGTAGGCATTAATGCCAATATTGATACCAAGTTCTGATAGTGATTCGAAGGCGCTAATATGGTTGGTGCTGTCTTGAACAAAGGCTTTCTCGTTAAAAAATACCCACAGTTTAGATGCACAAATTTTGCTGCGCTTGATGGTATTCCGTAAACTGCGCAGTCCATATTTATGCTTAATATGCTGACTTGAAAGTGGCATATGTATTTGTATTTTCTCACCTAGACCATTGGCGAGAGCCTGATAATGTTCATCGATATACTTAAAAATATAATCATCTAACATCGTCATGGTTTGAGTTTGGTTAGCAAGTGAAGTGAGTTGCTCGTTATCGATTAAGCCTTGAGAAGGATGCTGCCAATAACTAATAGGCTCATAAGCTATGATCTCTTTGTCATCAAAAGACACTACAGGGGTTAATTCAACCACAATGTCATTTTGTTCTATGGCATTTAAAAAATCTTGCTCTAATTCAATGCGTTGATTGAAATGATATTCAGTTTGTCTATCAAATATCACGTAACAACCTTTGCCTTTTGATTTTGCTTGATACATTGCCGTATCTGCATTTCTTAAGATAGATTCGCTAGTATCTGATGAAGCCACACAACTGAATGCAACCCCAATACTGGCACCTGAAATCACTTGCTGCTGCGCTAAAGTGTATGGTTCTGAAATGGTCTCTAATATTCGCTCGCAGACATCTTCTGCATCTTTATGCTGGTGGATTGAATCTAATAGAATGACAAATTCATCGCCACCGAGACGCGCTAAGGTATCGTTTTCGCGAATACATAACTTAAGGCGCGTAGAGGTTTCGATTAAGAACCTGTCGCCTTCTAAATGGCCTAGAGTGTCATTGATTTGCTTAAACCCATCTAAATCAATAAAGAGTAAGGCAAACTGTTCTTTTGGGTGGCGACGTATATGTTTGATGGCTTGAGTTAATCGTTCCATAAAGAAGCTACGATTAGGTAAACCAGTTAAGTTATCGTGTTTAGCATCGTATACCAGTTGCGCTTCCATTTTTTTTCGCTGCATGATTTGACGTTGTAAATTGTCATTCATTTCAGCGATGGCCTTGGTGCGTTTTTCTACTTTATCTTCTAATAATTCATGGCTACGTTTTAATTGTTCAACAGCGAATTTACGTTCAATGGCATTGGCAATATGTTGAGAGACAAATGTCAGCAGTTCTAAATCTCTTGCTGCATAAGAGTTCTGATCTGTCAGGCTGTAAATAGTTAAGCCGCCAGCAACCTCGCCATGGATAAATAATGGAATACCAATCCATTGTTTCATGGTTTGAGTATGGTTTAGCGCTGGATTGGTGCCATAGATCTCACCCGCATGGATCATGTCTTGAATATCTTGTTGGCTAAGAAGTTTGGGTTGTTTGTGTTTTAAAATAAATTCGGTTAAACCATCTTGCATCGCCCTAGGCTTTGGCGGCTCACTACTCATTTGCGAGACATAAAAAGGAAAAGACAAGGTTTGTGAGGCTTTATGCACGAGTGAGATAAAGCAGTTCTCTGCCGGAAGTAATTGGCTAATGACTTGATGGATTTTGGGGTAAAAGTCAGCTTCACTGACATCTGATGCTGAAAGGTCGGCTATTTGGAATAACGACTTTTGTAACTTTTCCGCTTTCATTCTTTCTTGAACTTCGAGCTTCACTTTATCGTACGCTTTGCTCAGTTCTTTGGTGCGCTGAACAATGGCGATTTCAAGCTCTTCGTTATGGCGCAAGCGTTCCATCACCCCAGAAATATGGTGACAAATAAATCCCATCAATTCGAGCTCAAGTTCGCCGTAACTAATATCGTTACTGTAACTTTGAACTACGAGTACACCTGAGACAATATTATTATGTTTGATTGGTACCCCAAGCCACTGCAAACAAGCAGAGCCGAGGTCATCAATGAAACCTTGTGACACCAGCTGATCAAATCGCTGGGCATCACAAAAGAGTGGCTCACCTGTTTTTAAGACATAACCGGTGATCCCGCGCTCTAATAGAGAAGATAATTCCTCATCAGGATACAGTTCAGAAGGGTGGGAGTCTTTTTCATCGGCAAAAAAAGGTAAAGTGATGTTACCTGTTTCACGATCTATTGAAGCAATAAAAAAATTATCAGCAGGAATTAAACTTTGCAGATGATTGTGGACACCTTGATAAAAAGCATCAAGTGAAACCACATGGGTCGCAATGTTGGAAATCTCTAATAAGGCATTTTGAATGATTTCAGCGCGTTTATACTTTGTTGCTAAGCGCCTAAGCCTCGATACCCTTCTTTGAAGGTGCTCGATATTTTTACAACTATTAGAAGGGAGTCTTCCCTTTTCCATGATGCTCCCTCAATCCTTTCGAGAAATATAACCATCTTTGAGTATATGAAAGTTCCTCGATAAAGGGAACTATCAAGAGTTTAAAATGAAAAATGCTTAAAAACATCACAATTTACTCAAAACTTGAGCAAACGAACAAAAAAGTTATAAACAAAGGTGGACGTGAAGGTGATTTATCCCTATTATGTGCGTCGCTAACCAAGGCGAGCGCCCATAGCTCAGCTGGATAGAGCGTACCCCTCCGGAGGGTAAGGCCGAAGGTTCGAATCCTTCTGGGCGCACCATTCGGTAACGTTCGTTAGCAAGATTGAAATCAGTGGTGATTGTAGCTCAGTTGGTAGAGCCCCGGATTGTGATTCCGGTTGTCGTGGGTTCGAGCCCCATCAGTCACCCC